>NZ_JAMBDI010000030.1:136757-165810 GCF_036858055.1 Pseudomonas sp. SF2
GCTAAAGCCGCTCCCACAGGGCCCCTGCCAACTCAATGAGTGATGTGCAGGCTTGCCGGTGATGGGCTGCGTGGCAGCCTCAATACCGTTACGAGGACCGCATCATGTCCGGCTCATGGCGTTTCCTGCTGGTGCTCTCGCTGTTCGCCGCCAGCATCCCGTTCTGGCCGCTGCAACCGCAACAACCCGTGGCCGAGGAAGCGGCAACCCCTTGGGGCGCCGACTACTTTCCCAACATCCCCCTGCTCACCCAGGACGGGGAAAAAGTGCATTTTTTCGACGACCTGATCAAGGACAAGGTGGTCGCCATCAACTTCATCTTTACCGGCTGCTCCGACTCCTGCCCAGTGGAAACCGCCCGCCTGCGCCAGGTGCAGAAAATCCTCGGTGATCGGGTCGGCAAGGACATCTTCCTCTATTCCATCAGCATCGACCCCTACAACGACACCCCCGCCACCCTCAAGCGCTACGCCGAAAAGTTCGGCATCGGCCCTGGCTGGACGCTGCTCACCGGCGAGCCGGCCGATATAGAGCAATTGCGCCGTAGCCTCGGCCTGTACATCGAAGGCCTGGAAAACGGCCGCTCCAAGGACCACAACCTGAGCCTGATCATCGGCAACCAGGCCACCGGCCGCTGGATGAAGGCCTCGCCCTTCGAAAGCCCGTACATCCTCGCCGACCGCCTGGGCAACAGCCTGCACAACTGGAAACAGGCCAGTGCCATGGCCAATGACTACGCCCAGGCGCCCAAGGTACGCCCCCCCAGCAGCGGCGAGCAGCTTTTCCGTACCCGCTGTTCGTCCTGCCACACCCTTGGCAGCGCCGAGCCAGGGCAACCCGGCATCGGTCCTGACCTGCTGGGCGTGACCCGCCAGCGTGACGCCAACTGGCTGACCCGCTGGCTTAAGGAACCCGACCAGATGCTGGCACAGAAAGACCCCCTGGCCATGCTTCTGTACGAACAATACAACCGCCTGGCCATGCCCAACATGCGCCTGGGCGATGCCGAAGTCAGCGCGCTGATGAGCTACATAGAGGAAGAAACCGCGCGCCTGCAGACGCCCCTGGCAGAAAAGGGAAACCCTTAAAGGCAACGCGCTATCAGTCATGCTGAAACCACAGCCGGGACAGGCAACCCATTTCGGTTTATCGTGTGCCCATCGCCCACCGACACCCGCACCATGACCGACATCGAGCGCTACCTCCGCGCCGCCACCCGTGACAACACCCGGCGCAGCTACCAGGCCGCCATCGAGCATTTCGAAACCCACTGGGGCGGCTTTCTCCCTGCCACGGCCGAGAGCATTGCCCGCTACCTGGCCGATCACGCAGACCAGCATGCAGTCAGCACCCTGCGCCAGCGCCTGGCCGCGCTCAGCCAATGGCACGTGGCCCAAGGTTTCCCCGACCCGACCAAGGCGCCGCTGGTGCGCCAGGTACTACGCGGCATCCGCACCCTGCACCCGGCACCGCCCAGGCAAGCCGCGCCGCTGTTGCTGCAGCACCTGCAAAGCGCAGTGGAATGTTTTGAAGAAGAAGCCCGCCAGGCCCGGGAACACCATGACCTGGCCGCCTTGCGCCGGGCGCGCCGCGACGCTGCCCTGTTGTTGCTGGGCTTCTGGCGCGGTTTTCGGGGTGATGAACTGGCACGCCTGCGCGTCGAGCACATCCAGGCCGAGGCCGGTGTCGGCATTACCCTGTTCCTGCCGCGCAGCAAGGGCGACCGCGAAGCCCTGGGCGTACAACACCGCACCCCGGCCCTCAAGGCCTTGTGCCCGGTCACGGCCTACCTGCAATGGCTGGAAGTCGCCGGCATCGCCCATGGGCCGGTGTTCCGCAAACTCGACCGCTGGGGCAACCTCAGCGACGCCGCGCTCAACAGCAACAGCCTGGTCGGCCTTTTGCGGCGCATGTTGGAACGCGCCGGGGTACCAGCGGCGCTGTATACCGGCCACTCGCTGCGCCGTGGCTTTGCCACCTGGGCCACGGCCAACGGCTGGGAGTTGAAGTCGCTGATGAGCTACGTGGGGTGGAAAGACGCCAAGTCGGCGTTACGTTACATCGACGCGGCGCAGCGCTTTGGCGAACTGGCCGTGCTACCGGCCAGCCAGGCGCAAAAGCTTAATCCTTAGGTACACCGCCCCAGCGGGCAATACCCTTTGGGAATTTACACCGTGCAGCATCCAATGGGTGCATGGCACCGGCTTCGCCGGTGCTCGCGGTGAACCCGCTCCCACAGCGCTCACCGGTCAACCTGCTCAAATCTGCTTCGCGCAACGCCACAAGCGCCCGATATCACAAGCTCGCGCCCGCAGCAGCCCGGCGGCATTGGCACATGCCTGCTCAAGGCTCATCGGCCCGCTGGCCAGGGCAAAGGCGGCATCGACCCCATGGGCATACAGCTGCTGGTAGCCCTCACCCAAGGTCCCGGCCAGCACCACCACCGGCACCCCATGGCGCTTGGCAACCCTGGCCACACCCATCGGCGTCTTGCCACGCAAGGTCTGGGCGTCGAAGCGCCCTTCGCCGGTCACCACCAGGTCCGCGCCTTGCACCAAGGCATCCAGGCCGGCCAGTTCGGCTACCACTTCCACCCCGGGACGGAACTGCGCGTCCATGAATGCCCGGGCCGCGAACCCCATGCCGCCGGCAGCGCCGCAGCCAGGGTAGTCGCGCACATCCTCCCCCAGCAACTGCGCACAATGGTCGGCAAAATGACCCAGGGCCTGGTCCAGCGCCTGCACCTGCTGCGGGTTGGCGCCCTTCTGCGGGCCGAAGATCGCCGAGGCGCCATTGGCGCCACACAGCGGGTTGTCGACGTCTGCCGCAACTTCGAATTGCACCTCGGCCAGACGCGGGTCGAGGTCGCTGGCATCGATGCGGGCCAGTTTGGCCAAGGCCAGGCCGCCCTCTTCCAGTGCTTGCCCGTCGGCGTCCAGCAGGCGCAGGCCCAGCGCCCGCAACATGCCGCTGCCCGCGTCGTTGGTGGCACTGCCGCCGATGGCCAGCACTACCCGTTGCGCGCCGGCGGCCAGGGCGGCGGCAATCAGCTCGCCGGTGCCCCAGGTGCTGCTGCGACAGGCATCGCGCAGGCCAGTCGGCACCAGCTGCAGGCCACTGGCCTGGGCCATTTCGATGATTGCCGTGCGGCTTTGCGGTAGCCAGCCCCAACCGGCCTCGACGCTTTGCCCCAGTGGCCCGCGCACGGTCTGACAACGCAGTTCGCCGTGGCTGGCGGCAAGAATCGCATCCATGGTGCCTTCGCCACCGTCGGCCATCGGGCACTCGACCAGCTCGGCCTCCGGCCAGGCCTCGCCCAGGCCCGTCGCAATGGCGCGGGCGACACCGGCAGCGTCGAGGCTGTCCTTGAACGAGTCGGGGGCAATGACGATCTTCATGGGGTTTCTCCTGTCCAGATGAGCGGCATGCTGACAGGTGCTTGCCAAGGTGGCCTCGGTCAAATGCACAAAACGCCGGGCGGGTTGTTTGGGCAGATGCCTTTCGCCTGTATTGGCCCTATCGCCGGTGCAGGCAACCCTTCAGTCGGCAGGCAGCAGCTGCAACCCCAGGTACAAGCTAAGCATGCCTTCCATGCGCAGCGGGTCCACCTCGCCCAGTTCGGCAATCCGTTCCAGGCGGTAGCGCAGGCTGTTGCGGTGGATGCCCAGGGCATCGGCACAGGCCTGGCTCTGGCCATCGTGGGCACACCAGGCGCGCAGGGTGGTGAGCAACTGCCCACTACTGTCCTTGCTGCGAATTCGCTGCAAAGGCTCCAGCAATTCATCCAGCGCATCATCGTTGCGATGCCGCCACAGCAAGGCTGGCAACCGGTAGCGCTGCAAGCTGAGCAGGCGCTCGCCGGGCAGTACCTCGCGCCCATAGGCCAACAGGTCGCGCACCCGGCGATAACCCCGGCGCAGTTGTTCCAGGCTTTGCGCGGCACCGCCCAGGGCCAGCCGTTCCACTTCCCAGCCATGGCGTTGCAGGCGTTCCAGCAGGCGCGGTTCGTCCAGCACCACGCTGGCCGGGCGACACCACAACAACGACTGGCGGGCCGGGCTGACACACCAACTGTCCGGGTAGCGGCTCATCAACCACGCCGACAGCGTTTCGGCGGGTGGCCCCGAGGCCAGCTCGAACAGGCACGGTACCCGTGGCAACTGGGGTTTCAGGCCCAGTTGCCGAGCCTCGTCGAGCAACCGGGGAGAATCGCCGCTGCCGCCCAGCAGCAGGGCCAGCAAATCGTCACAGCGCTGCCGTCGCCATTGCTGGTCGGCCTGCAAATGGCGCTGGGCCAGCAGCATTTCGGCGGTCATGCGCACCAGCTCGCCATAGGTGCGCACTTGCTGCGGGTCACCGGTCAGGCCAAGTACGCCCATCAATCGGCCATCGAGCATCAGCGGCAGGTTCACCCCGGGTTGCACGCCCTTCAGGCATTTGGCCGCGTCGGTGTCCAGCTCGACGATCCGGCCGTTGGCCAGTACCAGCTGCGCGCCCTCGTGACGGGTATTGATGCGCTCCGGTTCGCCACTGCCGAGGATCAAACCTTGGCTGTCCATGACATTGACGTTGCAGGGCAGAATTGCCATCGCCCGGTCCACGATATCCTGTGCCAGGTCATGGTCGAGTTCGAACATTGAACGGTCCTTTGGGTGTCAGGTTTTGGGCTCGGGCACAGCAGCCCGGTGCAAGTGCTGTGCAAAAGCACAAAGACAGGCACGCCGCAGTCCCCGAGACTCGTCAGGGCGAGCGCCGGAACAGGCGACGCGGCGACAACCATAACAACAGAGAACCCGATCATGGCATACAGCCCCGCCCCTGACCAAGGCACGGATACCACCCGCAACGCGCTGTACCGGCGCATTACCTTGCGGCTGATTCCGTTCATTTTCATCTGCTACCTGTTCAACTACCTGGACCGCGTCAACGTCGGCTTTGCCAAGCTGCAGATGCTCGACGCCCTGAAGTTCAGCGAAACGGTGTACGGCCTTGGCGCCGGCATCTTCTTCATCGGCTACGTGCTCTGCGGCCTGCCGAGCAACCTGGCGCTCAACCGCTTCGGCCCGCGGCGCTGGATCGCGTTGATGATGATCGCCTGGGGCAGCCTCTCCACCTGTCTGCTGTTCGTCACCACACCCACCGAATTCTACGCCCTGCGCCTGCTGACCGGCGCCGCCGAAGCCGGCTTTTTCCCCGGCGTGGTGCTGTACCTTTCGCGCTGGTTCCCGGCGGCCCGCCGCGGCCGCATCATGGCCCTGTTCATGTCGGCGATCCCGGTGTCGGGCCTGCTCGGCGGGCCGTTCTCCGGCTGGATCCTGCAGCACTTCGCCGCCGGCCAGCACGGCCTGGCCGGCTGGCAATGGATGTTCCTGATCCAGGGCCTGCCGACCGTTGCCTTGGGGGTACTGGCAGTGTTCCTGCTCAGTGACGGCTACCAGAAAGCCGCCTGGCTGAGCCCGGCCGAACGCCAGCTGATTGCCGCCGACCTCGACGCCGATGCCGCCAGCAAGCCGAGCACCACCGGCGACAGCGTGCTCGCCGTGTTGACCAACCCGTTGATCTGGACCTTCGGCTTTGTCTACTTCTGCATCCAGAGCGGTGTGTACGCAATCAACTTCTGGCTGCCGTCGATCATCAAGAACATGGGCTTCGACAACCCGCTGCTGATCGGCTGGCTCAGCGCCATCCCGTACCTGCTGGCCGGTGTGTTCATGATCCTCTGCGGGCGCTCGGCCGACCTGCGCAACGAGCGCCGCTGGCACCTTGTGGTACCGATGCTGATGGGCGCCATCGGTCTGCTGATCGCGGTGAATTTCGCCAGCAACCCGGCCATCGCCATCCTCGGCCTGTCGATTGCCACCATGGGCGCCCTCACCGGCCTGCCGATGTTCTGGCCGATGCCCACCGCGCTGCTCAGCGCCGGCGCAGCTGTCGCCGGCCTTGCGATCATCAACTCGGTGGGCCAGATGGCCGGCTTCCTCAGCCCGTATCTGGTCGGCTTCATCAAGGACCAGACCGGCTCGACCGATGCCGCGCTGTATTCGCTGGCGGCGTTGATCGTGCTGGGTAGCCTGGTGGCCTTGCGGGTAACCCGGGCCGGTGCGCTGAGTACTGCACGGGCCAGTTGAGGCATTCGCGGGTAAACCCGCTCCCACAGGATCACCACCAACTGGACGATTGTGGGATCCATGTGGGAGCGGGTTCACCCGCGAAGAGGCCCGACCAGGCCACACAACAATCCACACCCTCCACCGGTCGTCAGCTCAACGCATCCCCTCCCCAGCCCAGGCGTCAAATGGTTCCAAAGCCCCCTTTGGAGAACCTCCATGACCCAGTACGCCGTGGCCCGCCTGGCCCAGCTCGACGAACACCGCCCCCTGCGCATCCAGGCCGGCAGCGAGGAGATCATCCTCATCCGCCAGGGCGACCAGGTGCACGCCTACCAGGGCAACTGCCCCCACGAAGGCGCACCACTCAATGAGGGCGTGGTCTGTGGCGGTCTGCTGGTCTGCCCCTGGCACAAGGCCGCGTTCGCCGTGGACGAGGGCGCGGTCTGCGAGCCGCCGGCGCTGGCCGACCTGCGCCGCTACAGCACCTGGGTAAAAGGCGACGAGGTCTGGGTCGACGACCAACCCCTGCCCAGAACCGAGCCGCCCCGCCACAGCGATGCCCGCTGTTTCGTGGTGGTCGGCGCCGGTGCCGCCGGCAGTGCCGCAGTCGCCACCCTGCTGGACCATGGCTTCGCCGGCCACCTGGTCTGGGTCGATCAGGAGCGCCAGCCGGCCTACGATCGTACTTCCCTCAGCAAGTTCGTGATCGCCGGGCAGATGCCGCCCGATGAAGTGCCAGCCCTGCTCGACGCCGACGCCCTGCGCAAGGGCCAACTGCAGCGCAAGCATGGCAAGGTGCGCACCCTGAACGCTCAGAAGCGCCAGGTCACTCTGGCCGACGGCCAGCAGATCGACTATGACGCCTGCCTGCTGGCCACCGGCGGCAAGGCACTGCGGCCCGATATCCCGGGAGTCGATCTGCCCGGGGTATTTACCCTGCGTTCACGGGAGGATGCCGCGCACCTGCTGGACGCTGCCGAGCCCGGCCAGCCGGTCGTGATCGTCGGCGACGGGTTCATCGGCCTGGAAGCCGCCTCTGCCTTGCGCAAGTACGGCCTGCAGGTGCACCTGGTCACTCGCCACGAAGTCCCCCTGGCCCGGCAGTTGGGTGAGCGCATCGGCCGTAGCATCCGCGAGCTGCACGAACGCAAGGGGGTCACCTTCCACGGCCCCACCGAGGTCGAACGGATCAAGGGCCAGGGCAAGGTCGAAGCCGTGCTGCTGGCCAACGGTGAGCGGCTACAGACACCATTGGTGCTGTTGGGCACCGGGGTAGAACCGGCGACCACTTTCATCCAGGGCGTGCTGCTGACCGAAGACAAGTCGGTGCAAGTCGATGCCGAAATGCGCGCGGCAGATGGCCTATGGGCTGCGGGGGATATCGCCACCTTTCCGCTCAGCGGGCGCCCGGTGCGTATCGAACACTGGCGTCTGGCCCAGCAACACGGGGTGATCGCCGCCGCCAACATGCTCGGCGAGCAACGCCGCTATGCCGACGTGCCGTTCTTCTGGACCTACCAGCACGGCCGCACCTACGAAGTACTGGGTCACGCACGGGACTGGAACCGTATCGAATTCGTCGGCGAGCCGGAAAAAGGCGACTTCATCGCTTTGCAATGCGTGGATGAGCGGGTCGAGGCGGTCATCGCCAAGGGCTATTCCGATGCCATGGCGACACTGTCACAACGCCTGAAGTGCCCGTTGAGCCTGCAAGAGGCCTTGGCGCTGATCGGTTGAGGCCGCCTTTCATTGCGCCCCGGTTGTGTGTAAAACAGGTAGATCAGCCAACTGTCAAAGGACCCACGCGCATGATCTACCGCCCCCTCGGCCACAGTGGCCTGCAGGTTTCCGCCCTTACCCTGGGCAGCATGATGTTCGGCGAGCAGACCAGCACCGAGGACGCCCTGCGCATCATCGACAAGGCCTGGGACCAGGGCATCAACTTCATCGACACTGCTGACGTGTACAACGCCGGGCGCGCAGAGGAAATCGTCGGCGAAGCGGTGGCCCGCCATCGGCAGGACTGGATCGTGGCCAGCAAGGTCGGCTTCGGCCCGGCCGATGGCCTGCCCAACCGCAGCGGGCTGTCGCGCAAAAACATCTTCAATGCCCTCGATGCCACGCTGACGCGCATGGACATGGACTACCTGGACATCTACTACCTGCACCGCGAAGACCACAAAGTGCCGCTGGAAGAGAGCGTGCAGGCCATCGGCGACCTGCTGCGCCAGGGCAAGATCCGCTACTGGGGCCTGTCCAACTTCCGTGGCTGGCGCATCGCCGAGGCCTGCCACATTGCCGAGCGCCTGGGCGTGCCGAGGCCGGTGGTGAGCCAACCGCTGTACAACATCGTCAACCGCCAGGCCGAACCGGAGCAGCTCACCGCTGCGGCTGCCCACGGCCTTGGTGTAGTGCCATACAGCCCGCTCGCGCGGGGCGTGCTCAGTGGCAAGTATGCGCCAGGTGCAGTGCCAGATGCCGGTAGCCGTGCCGGGCGCCAGGACAAACGCATCATGGAGGTGGAATGGCGTCAGGAGTCGCTGGCCACCGCCCGGCAGATCCAGGCCTATGTTGAAGCCAAGGGCGTGGGTATCGTCGAGTTCGCTATCGCCTGGGTGCTGAACAACCAGCTGGTCAGTTCGGCGATTGTCGGGCCGCGTACGGAAGAACAGTGGGATACCTATGGCGGTGCGCTGGCGGTGAAGATCACGGCAGAGGATGAGGCGTTCATCGATTCATTGGTGACGCCGGGGCATGCGTCGACGCCGGGGTTCAATGATGTGGCTCATTATGTGACTGGGCGGTTGGCCCGCAGCTGATCACCCTCCTGTTCCGGCCTCTTCGCGGGTAAACCCGCTCCCACAGGATTACCTAGGCCTCAGGGCCTGTGCAATCCCTGTGGGAGCGGGTTTACCCGCGAAGAGGCTGGCAGGGTTTAGCTCAGTTCAGCCAAGGCTCGCGCGGCATAGGCATGCGAACGCTGCCGCGACAGCGGGTCGTGGATGCGGCAGTCAATCATCAGTTCATCTGCGGCGGTCTGCTCGATCAGCGAGCGCAACCCTTCCCTTACCCGCTCCGGCCCACCGGCCACGGTGCAGGCCATGACTTGCTCAAGTACCGCGCGCTCATGGTCCGGCAGGCTCTCGACATAACCTTCCTGTGGCTTGGGCAACAGGCCGAAGCGCCCCACATGCAAGTCCAGCATCCACTTGCGATGGGAGCTGGCCAGGTAGTCCGCCTCGGCATCGCTGTCGGCGGCGAACAGGTTCATGCCCACCATCACATAAGGCTTGGCCAGTTGTGCCGAAGGCTGGAAGTTGGCCCGGTAATGGGCGATGGCCTGCAGCAGGTAGCGCGGGGCAAAGTGCGAGGCAAAGGCATAGGGCAAGCCCAGTTTCGCCGCCAGGTCGGCGCCGAACAGGCTGGAGCCGAGGATCCATACCGGCACATCGTGGCTGCCAGGTACGCCACGCACCCGGCGCTTGCCGTTGTCGGCCAGATAATCGCGCAGCTCGGCGATGTCCTGGCTGAAATCACGCTCTGGTGCGGCACCACGCAAGGCACGCACGGTTGGCCCTGAGGTGCCTGGCGCACGGCCCAGCCCTAGGTCGATACGGCCTGGGTGCAGGGTGTCTAGCGTGCCGAACTGCTCGGCCACCACCAGTGGCGCATGGTTGGGCAGCATGATGCCACCGGCGCCGACGCGGATATGCCGGGTGGCGTTTGCGATTTCGTTGATGACCAGTGACGTGGCGGTCGAGCCGATGCCCGGCATGTCGTGGTGTTCGGCGATCCAGTAGCGGCTGTATTGCTGTTGCTCGACATGGCGCGCCAGTTGGCGGGACTCTTCGATCGCGTCGGCGAAGGTCTTGCCTTCGCCGATCATGACCAGGTCCAGTACGGACAGTGCAGTCATGGGGTCTCCACGGGGATTCTCGGTGACTGCCAGTTTCCCTGCTGCGCAGCCAGTGATAAACCCGGCTTCAGGCCCGGCACAGGGGCCTGCCAGTCCCCAATCAGTATTCCCAGGGCACGCCCGGTTCCCAGCTGGCTACCAGCAGGTCGATGAAGCCGCGTACCCGTGGCGACAGATGGCGCTTGCTTGGATAGACGATGCGAATCGGGTCCGCTGGCGGCCGATAGGCTTGCAGCACCTCCACCAGGGTGCCGGCGCGCAAGTCGTCGCCGGTGATGTAGGTAGGCAGGTGAATAAGCCCGAAACCCGCCCGCGCGCCATCGAGCATCGCCTCGGAGCTGTCGATGTTCAGCCGCCCGGGGTCTTCGCACAGGTGCAGCCCCGCTTCGGTATGGAAGCGCCACGGCATGGTCTTTTCGCCGGCCAGGAAGGCGATCTTGTCGTGGCCATAGAGGTCGCCGGGCACCTGCGGTACGCCGCGCGCGTCCAGGTAAGCGGGCGAGGCGCAGGTGACAAACTGCTGCCAGGCCACTGTGCGGGTCAACAGTTGCGAGTCTTCGTTCGGTGCACCGATACGCACCGCAACGTCGATACCCTCCTCGACCAGGTCGACGAAACGGTCGGTGAAGCGGATGTCGGCGCGCAGCTCGGGCCACTGCTTCAGGTAGCGGTCAAGCATCGGCAACACATGGCGCTGGCCGAATGACAGGGGGGCTGTCAGGCGCAGGGTGCCGGTGGGCTTGCCACGGCGCTGGGCCATGGTGCTTTCCACTTCGTCCAGGTCATCCAGAATCTGCCGCCAGCGCTCGTAGGCCACCAGGCCCTCGTCGGTCAGGCTCAACTTGCGCGTGGTGCGATTGAGCAGGCGTACGGCCATGCGCGCTTCCAGACGGGCGATGCTCTTGCCCACCGCCGAGCGCGTCAGGCCAAGGGTGGCAGCGGCGGCGGTAAAACTGCCGGCCTTCACCGCACTGACGAAGGCGGCGATGTCGCCGAAGCGGTTGGGTTCCATGGGCGGTTCCTGAGTCCGGTGCGGCCGGCCTAGATGGGTATGAATCTGTGAAATACAAGCGGGGGCTGCTTTGCAGCCCTTCGCGGCCCCGATTACTGGTTCAGGATAATCCTTTGATGACCAGCAGATGCACCGGATAAAACAGGTAACCCCAACGTCCCACCGCAGGCACCCGCCAACCCTCATGGCGCAGCAGCGACCACCCGAGCGGAATCGCCGAGGCTGCGGCCATCAGCGTCAGCACGGTAATTGGCGCTAGCAGATGCTCCCTTAACCAGCTGTTGGTCAGGTTCCCGCCCATGGCCAACAGGCAAGGCAACAACCAGGCCGCACCTCCCTTGCTGCGCGCCATCAACCAGGCGCCCGGCAGCATCACCCCCGCCAGCCCGTACATCAACTGTTCACTGAACAGCCACCCCGCAAGCAGACTGGCAAGGCCAATCACTCGCGCCGATCTCAATGAGTGATACACACCCCAGGCGACCAGCAACCCCAACACCAGGGTCGGCATCACGCTGAACGTTGGCGAACCACTGTCCAGCCAACGATACACAGGCTCCGACAGCCCCGCGAACACCAGCATCAGCACCACATAACGCAGGTTGCCACGGGTGTACAGCGCCTCTGCCCTGCCGCGCCCCACATTCACCGCAATCGCCAGGCAAAACAGCGGAAATGCCAACCGGCCGAGTACGAACAGGCCATCGGCATCAGGCCAAAGGAAGCGTAGGTGGTCGGCGACCATGGTCAGCATCGCCGTCCACTTGACCAGGTCCAGCCCGGCTGAGCGCATGCCTCAGTGCCCGCGCTCGACTGGGCCGGCCCCCAGGTGGCGATCGGTCCAGGCAGCCAGTGGCAATGGTGGCTGCTGCTCGACGATCCGTCGCCAGATCAGCACCAGGTCGTCGCCATTGAACGCCGAACCTGGCCCGGCGCCCTTCCACATTGATGGCACATCGGCAATCCAGTGCCCCTGGCTGTCACGGTGGGCCATGCTGAAGCGGAACGTGTAGTTTCCCGGTATGCCCATACGCAGGTCGCTGACCACCAGCGCATCACCTACCTGGTCGTAGCGCAGCCAGTCATCGGTAAACCAGCGCAAGCGCTGGTGCAACGGGTGCCCGGCCAGCGCTTGCGCCAGCTGCAGATTACGCGGCAAACGCTGCATTTCTGGCGCCTGCTGGTCAAACCCGCTGCTGATGCCTTCGTAGTAATCGCCGTCCGGGGTCTTGGCCAGCACCCGCCAGACCAGGCTGTTGAAGGCGATCGGCACGGCACGTACCTGGCTGACGGCAATACCTTGCTGGTCGAGGGCCGCCTGGAAACGCTGCTCGGCCGCCATGCGTCCGGCCAGGCCGAAACCCAGGTAGGCTGCGCTGAACACCAAGGCCAAGGTCAGAAACTGCGTGGCCCGGCTCGTCAGCCCTTTGATGATTGCGTAGGTCACCGCCGCCAGCAGCGGCACCGTGTACACCGGGTCGATGATGAACACCGCTGCCCAGCTTTCCGGGGTGGCCTGCAAGGGCCAGAACAACTGCGTGCCGTAGACCGTGAAGGCGTCGAGCAACGGGTGGGTGACCAGCACCAGCCAGAACGCCAGGAACAGCCTGGGCAAGGTATAGCCTTTGCCTGGCCAGCACTTGTGGACCAGCCAGGCCAGCAGCAAGGCCAGCCCGGTGAGCACGAACAGGGAATGAGAAAAACCGCGGTGGTAGGTCATCTGCGACACCGGATCGGCGTAGCGGATGATCACGTCAAGGTCGGGCAGCGTGCCCAGCGCCGCGCCATACAGCAGCGAGCGGCGGCCCTGGATACGGCCGAGTACGGTACCTTGAAGGGCAGCGCCGAGAACGGCTTGGGTGATGGAGTCCAAGGGTGGCGATCCTGAAAAGGTGGTTTCAGGAAACTACCCTCATCTCAGAACAACTGCCAGGTGTACACCAGCGTCAAGCGGTTCTCGTCGATGTCGCTGCGGTAATTGGACCGGGCCATGGCATTGCGTACCCGGATCCCCAGCCCCTTCAGCACCCCGCCCTGCACCGCGTAACCAATGTCCAGGTCACGCTCGCGGTCACGCCCTTCATAACCCAGCCCGGTATCGACATTGTTACCCGTGATGTAGCGCACCGTCGCGGTCAGCCCCGGCACGCCCATGGCCGCAAAGTTGTAGTCGTAGCGCACCTGGTATGAGCGTTCGTCGGTATAGGCGAACTCATAAGTGGGCACTTCGTTACCCAGCGGCGAGATGTTGGCGAACACCCGTGGGAACGGGGTGTCGCCATAAATGCCCTGGTAGCCGGCATGCAAGCTGTGCCCGCCATGCCGGGCGGTAAACATCGAGAAGAACGCCTGGTTGTCGATGTTGCCGAGCAACGCATCGCCATCCTCACGCGCGGTGAAATACCCCAGGTTGGCGCTGAGCACCCAGTTGCCTACGGGCTTGCTGTGCTTGAGGCCGACAAAGCCCTGTTCGTAGATGTCCTCCAGCTGCCCGTACCACAGGCTGACACTGCTCTGGTTGGCATTGAATGCATAGTCCCCGCCCAGGTAGTTGAAGGCATCGCTTTCTACCTGGCGCACCGGCACATGGCCGAGCATGGGGTTCATCTTGCCGTCGCCGCCTTCGTTGCGCAGGTGGGTACTCTTCAGGTGCCCGGTCTGCACGGTCAGGCCGTCAATTTCCGCAGAGCTCAGGCTGACGCCTTGATAGGTCGGTGGCAGCAGGCGGATGTCGCTGAAAGTCAGCACCGGCAGGTTGGGTTGCAGTTCGCCGACGCGCAGTTCGGTCTTCGACAAGCGGGCCTTGAAAGTGGGTGCCAGGCGGCTGTATTCGTCGGCGGCGCGGCCGTCGCCGTGCACCGGCAGCAACCCGGTGTTGGTGCGGTCGGGGCTGCTGTCGAGCTTGATACCCAGCAGGCCCAGCGCATCCAAGCCAAAGCCGACCGTGCCCGGGGTGTAGCCGGACTTGAAGTCGAGGATGAAACCCTGGGCCCACTCCTCGGCCCTGGATTGCCGGTTGGCCCCGACAATGTCGGAGAAGTCGCGGCTGAAGTAGTAGTTACGGGCACTCAGGGTAGCCTTCGAATCCTCGAAGAGGCCGCCTTCGGCGGCCAGCAACGGTTGGCTGAGCAAAGTCAGGCCCAGGGCGACGCAAGGGGTGTGGTTCATTCCGAAGCTCTCTTGATCTTGTTTTTATGGGTTAAGCGTTGGAAACACAGCGGTTCAGGGGGTACGGGGCAGCACCTCCCGGGCACGTGGCTGGCCCAGCCTCAGCAGCGCATGGGCCAGCAGGCCGAACAGCAAGCCCCAGAACGCCGCCGAAAGGCCCAGGAAGGCCACCCCCGAAGCGGTGACCAGGAAGGTGAACAACCCGGCATCGCGCTCGGCCGGGTCCGCCAGGCTGCGGGCCAGGGCCTCGCTGATGGCGCCATACAGGGCCAGCCCGGCCAGGGCGGCGATCAGGGCGGCGGGAAAAGCCGCGAACAGCGACATCAGCGTTGCTCCGGCGACGCCCAGCAACAGGTACAGCGCACTGCCAGCCACCGCCGCGACATAGCGCCGCCGTGGGTTTTCATGGGCTTCATGGCCGGTACACAGGCTGGCGGTGACTGCCGCCAGGTTCAGCCCGTGGCAACCGAACGGCGCCAGCGCGGCACCGGCCAGGGCACTGGCACCGATGATCGGGCTGGCCGACGTGGGGTAGCCGGCGTTGCGCAGTACCGCCATGCCCGGCATGAACTGCCCGGTCAGGGCCACCAGCACCAGCGGTAGTGCCAGGCTGAATACCGCTGCCAGGCTGAACTGCGGGGTGACCCACTGCGGTGACGCCAGCTCCAGCACCAACGCCTCGCTGCGAAACGCCCCGCTGGCCACGGTCATCACCGTGCCCACGCACAGCACCGCCGCCACGGCGTAGCGCGGCTGCACCCGGCGCATCAGCAGGTAGGTGACGAACATTGCCAGTACCAGCAGTGGTTGCACCGGCAAGGCGCGGAACACCTCGATGCCGAAGCTGAACAGGATGCCGGCCTGCATGCCGGCGGCGATGGAGCCCGGCAGGCGCGCGATGATGCGGTCGAAGGCCCCGCTGATGCCGATCAGCAACAGGACCAGGTTGGCCACCAGGTAGGCACCCACGGCCTGCTCCAGGCCCAGTAGCGGCAAGGCGGTGACCAGCAGCGCCGAGCCAGGGATCGACCAGGCGATTACCACCGGCACCCGGTAGCGCAGGCTGAGCAGCGCGCCGAGCACGGCGCTGCCCATGGACACTGCCCAGACCCAGGAGGACAGTTGCCGATGAGACAGGCCGGCGGCTTCGGCGGCGTGAAAGATGATCACCAGTGGGCCGGCGTAGGAGATCATCGTGGCGATGCAGCCAGCGACGATGGCCGACAGGGAGCAGTCCTTGATCAGGGTTTTCATGACGCTTCTCGCAAGGCAGCGGCCGGCCTTTGTGGCTGGCTCTTGTTCTGGTGTTGGCTTTTTCGCGGGTGAACCCGCTCCCACAGGGACTGCGCAGGTTTCAGCATTTGCGCCGTACCTGTGGGAGCGGGCGCGCCCACGAAGAAACCAACCTGGTGGATCAGGCCTCCTGCAAAGCCCGTGGCCGGCTGCTGCGCTGCTCATCGGCGCTGCCCTGGGCCCGCTGCAACTGGAAGTCGAACTTCAGCTCGGCATGCCGCCCCGCCTCGCCTTCGACGAACACCACCTCGCCCACCAGCCCATCCCGCGTGGCATAGGCAAAGTCGTCCCACAGGTACTTGTCCCCGGCCAGGTTGATCTGCGTGGTCAGGTGCCGGTGCCCCGGCGCCGAGATGAAGAAGTGCACATGCGCCGGGCGCTGGCCATGGCGGCCCAGCAGGTCCAGGCACTCCTGGGTCGGCCCCTGCGGGTCGCAGCCATAGCCCGATGGCACGATGGAGCGCGCGCGATAGCGCCCTTCGGCATCGGTGACGATGCGCCGGCGCAGGTTGTACTCGGACTGGCTCTGGTCGAAGAACGAATAGGTGCCGCGGGTATTGGCATGCCACAGGTCCACCGTGGCACCTGGCAGCGGCCGGCCCTCCGGGTCGAGCACCTGGCCCTCCAGGTACATGAGCGTGGCCACGCCCTCCTCGCTGCCGTCGTCCATGCGTACTTCACCTTCGGCGATGGGCGCACCGGCCACGTACAGCGGGCCTTCGATGGTGCGCGGGGTACCGCCGCCCAGCCCAGCCTCGGCGTCCTTGGCATCCTGCAGCAGGTCGAGAAAGTGCTCGATGCCCAGCCCTGCCACCAGCAGCCCGGCCTCGCCGCGCCCGCCCAGGCGGTTGAGGTAGTCGACGGCATGCCAGAACTCGTCCTCGCTGATTTCCAGGTCTTCGATCAGTCGCGCGGTGTCCTGCAGCACGCGCTGCACGATGCGCTTCAGGCGTGGGCTGCCGGCATCGTTGCCGAAGCCTGCGGCCTCTTCGAAGAACTGCTGCACCTCGGCAGTGTGGGAAATTTTCACGGTCATGGTGGGTCACCTCATGTTGTTGTTCTGGAATTACGCCTGCGCTGCAATGGCCTGGGCATGCCGACGGCCGCTGGCCAGGTGCACGGCCATGGCCAGCGCGGCGATCGCGCCAGGTATGGCGAAGGCGATGAAATTGAGTTGCAGGGGCAAGTTGATGCCCATCAGTGCACCACCCAGCAGCGGGCCGACGATGGCACCGTTGCGGCCGATGCCCGAGGCCCAGCCCAGCCCGGTGGAGCGCACCGACAACCCGTACATTTGCGCAGCGCCGGCATACAGCAGGATCTGGGTGCCGATGGTGGTGGCGCCGGCAATGAAGATCAGCAGGTACAGCACCGGCATCGGGCTATTGACACCCAGCAGGCTGATCGACAGCGCGGCAGCCATGAAGAACGCGACCTTGACCTTGACCAGGTTGTAGCGGTCGCCCAGCCAGCCGCCGAGGATCGCCCCAGCCATGCCACCGAAGTTCAGCGCCAGCAGGAACGACAGGCTCGAGCCCAGGCTGTAGCCGGCGTTGGCCATCAGCTTTGGTAGCCAGGAGCTGAGCGCGTAGACCATCAGCAGGCAGCAGAAGAACGCCAGCCACAGCGCCAGGGTACGAATGGCCAGGCCGTTGCGGAACAGTTCCAGCACCGACGCCCCGTTGCCTTTGCGGTCGGCTGCCTGCAGCACATCATCCGCCTGCACGTCGCAATCCGGGTCCAGCCGCTTGAGCAGCTTGCGGGCCTCGTCGGTCCGGCCCTTGCGCACCAGGAAACCGATCGATTCCGGGAGGTGGTAGAGGATCACCGGCAACAGCAGCAGTGGTACCGCTGCGGCGAAGAACATCGATTCCCAGCCGAAACGCGGCAGCATGAAGATGCCGACGCCCGCCGAGAGCATGCCGCCGAGCGAGTAGCCACTGAACATGATCGCTACCAGCGTGCTGCGCAGGCGCTTGGGCGCGTACTCGTTCATCAATGCCACGGCATTGGGCATCAGGCCGCCGCAGCCCAGGCCGGCGATGAAGCGGTAGATGCCGAACTCGCTCGGGCTGCTGGCAAAACCGTTGAGGATGGTCGCCCCGGAGAACAAGGCGAAACAGATGGCGATGCCCTTCTTGCGCCCGATGCGGTCGGCCAGGCTACCGAATGCCAGGGCGCCGAACATCATGCCGAACAGCGCATAGCTGCCCAGCGCACCGGCCTGCAGCGGGGTCAGGCCCCACTCTTTCATGATGACCGGCAGTACCACGCCGTAGATGAACAGGTCATAGCCGTCGAAGATCAGCAGCAGGCCGCACCAGGCCATGACCATCCAGTGGAACGGGGTAAAGCGCGCGTTATCGATGATCGGGTGTACGTCAAGGGTTCGCATGGCATCTGTCGCTCTTGTTTTTGTTGTGAAAGAAAGCTCTTGCCTTTGGGGTGTCGCTCAGCCGAGGTCACCGCCCCCTACCGGCAAGGTCACGCCGGTGATGTACGAGGCTTCGTCGGAGGCGAGGAACAGAATCGCGCCCACCTGCTCGTCGATGCTGCCGTAGCGGTGCATCAGGCTGCTGTCGAGGGTCTGGTCGACGATCTGCTGGTACCAGTGCTTTTCCTGTTCGGTCTGCTCGGCACTGTTGCGCGGCACGCGCCGGGGTGGCGCTTCGGTGCCGCCGGGGGCGGTGGCGTTGACACGGATGCCACGGCCGGCGGTTTCGAAAGCCAGGCACGCGGTCAGCGCGTTGACGCCGCCCTTGGCCGCGCCGTAGGGCACGCGGTTGACACCACGGGTGGCGATGGACGAGACGTTGACGATGGCGCCACTGCCACGTTCGAGCATGTACGGCAGTGCGGCATGGCAGCACCACAGGGTGGGGAACAACGAGCGGCGCACTTCGGCTTCGATCTGGTCCACTTCGTAGTGTTCGAAGGGCTTGGCCCAGATAGTGCCGCCAACGTTGTTGACCAGGATGTCGAGGCGGCCGAATGCTTCAACCGCGCTGGCCATGACCCGGGTGCAGTCGCCATGTTGTTCAAGGTCGGCGGTGAGGGTGAGCATGCCCTCGCCGGCCAGTTCGTGAACCAGTTCGGAGCGGTCTACCGCGACCACTTGCGCGCCTTCGGCCTTGAGCCGCCAGCACACGCCACGGCCGATGCCCTGGGCGGCACCGGTGACCAGGGCGACCTTGCCTTGGAATCGGTTGTTCATATGCAAATCTCCACTTGCCCGCTGTCCCTGTGGGAGCGGGTTTACCCGCGAATGCGTCCGACAAGACAAAACCGCTGTACCGGCTGGCCTCTTCGCGGGTGAACCCGCTCCCACAGAAGCGGTGTCATGTTCGGATGAAAGGGATCAAGCCGCCGCCGCGAACTTCTCGTAGTAGAAGTTCGCCGGGGTAATGCCCTGCTCGCGCACGTACTGGCTGACCGCTTCGACCATCGGTGGCGGGCCGCACAGGTACACGTCGACATCGCCATCGTTGAGGTGGCGCGGCTCGATGTGCTGGGTCACGTAGCCCTTTTGCGGGTACTGGCTGTCCGGGTTGGCCACGCAGGCGCTGAAGGTGAAGTTGGGGATGCGCGCCGCCAGCGCCTGCAGGCGGTCGAGCTCGACCAGGTCGAAGTCGTTGGTCACGCCGTAGATCAGGTGCAGCGGGTGCTCGCTGCCCTGCTCGGCGATCTTCTCCAGCATCGCCGTGAACGGTGCCAGGCCGGTGCCACCGGCCAGCAGCAGCAGCGGGCGCTGGATCGGCCGCAGGTAGAAGCTACCCAGCGGCCCGGCCAGGGTCATGCGGTCGCCGGCCTTGGCCAGGTTGGTCAGGAAGCTGCTCATCAGCCCGCCCGGCACGTTGCGGATCAGGAAACTGACTTCGCCATCCTTCTGCAGCGAGCTGAACGAATAGGCGCGGCTCTGCTCGCTGCCTGGCACCTTGAGGTTGACATACTGGCCTGGCAGGAAGGCCAGGCGGCTGAGGGCCTCGCCCTTGATCGACAGGGCAATGGTGCTGGCCGACAGCTGGCGGACATCGCTGATGGCGGCCTCGAAACTGGCCTGTTCGGTCTTGCACAGCTGCGACGAGGCCGGGATGCGAATGACGCAGTCGCTCTCGGCGCGCATCTGGCAGGTCAGGACGAAGCCTTCGGCGACTTCGTCTTCGCTCAGGGCGTCTTCGATGAAGTTGTCGCCCAGGTCGTAGCGGCCGGACTCGGCCTTGCACTTGCAGGTACCGCAGGCGCCGTCGCGGCAGTCCAGCGGGATGTTGATGCCCTGGCGGTAGGCGGCGTCGGCCACGGTTTCATGGCCGGCGGCTTCGATGAAGCGGGTAACCCCGTCTTCGAAATTCAGTGCGATCTGGTAGCTCATGTTGCACCTCGCGGGCGAGCCTGGCCACGGCGCGTCGCAGGACGCACCGGGCAGCGCTCGCAAAAACCCTGGATCAGATGTGATAGATGTCGATGACCTGGCGCACGTAGTCGTTCTTCAGCACCACCTTCTTGGCCTTGATCAGCGGCTGCTCACCGCGCAGGTCGAGGGTGTAGAAGCTGGTGCCGAAGTAACTGTCGGTGGTCTTGTAGCGGAAGCTCAGGGTGTGCCAGTTGAAGCGCACCTGGCACTCACCTTCGCCCTGCTCGACGATCTCGATGTTGCTGATGTTGTGCGAGGTGCGGGTGTCGGGCACGGTCGCACTGGAGCGCTCGGTCTTGATGCGGAACACGCGGTCTTCCAGGCCGCCACGGTTGCCGTACCAGATCAGCGAGATTTCGCTTTGTGGGTCTTCGGTAAGGGTGTCGTCATCGTCCCAGCTCGGCATCCAGAAGCTGGCGTCGCTGGCGTACAGTTCCAGCCACTGATCCCACTGGGCATCGTCGAGGTAACGTGCTTCACGGTAGAGGAAGTCGCGCACGGTTTCATACAGGCTCATTGCACGGCCTCCACGGGGATCAGTTGCTGTTCGTCCTTCAGGGCCTGGATCATGGTGTCCTGCCAGTACTTGTGCTGCAGCACGAACAGGCCTTCGTCCTCGGTGCGTACACCGGACAGCAAAGGCTTGAGTTCGATTTCCCTGGCCGCCTCGTCGGCACCCTCCACCCAGTGCGCAGCGCCGCGGGACATGTCGTTCCAGCCGGTGCCGCCGCCGTAGCCGGTCTGACACGAGCGGAACTCCTCCAGGTCATCCGGGGTGGCCATGCCGCTGACGTTGAAGAAGTCTTCGTACTGGCGAATGCGCTTGGCGCGGGCATCGGCACTCTCGCCTTTCGGCGCGATGCAATAGATGGTGATTTCGGTCTTGTTCACCGAAATCGGCCGGGCGATGCGGATCTGCGAGCTGAACTGGTCCATCAGGTACACGTTCGGGTACAGGCACAGGTTGCGCGAGTTCTCGATCATCCAGTCGGCACGGGCCTGGCCGAAGTCGGCTGCCAGCTGGTCACGGCGCTCGTAGGCCGGGCGGTCCTCGGGGTTGGCCCAGCGGGTCCACAGCAGCAGGTGACCGTGGTCGAAGGAGTAGAAGCCACCGCCCTGCTTGGCCCAGGCGCCGGCGCTCATGGTCTTGATCTCGTCACCCGCCTCACGCTGCTTGCGCTGGTTCTGGGTGGCGGCGTAGTTCCAGTGCACCGAGCTGACGTGGTAGCCGTCGGCGCCATTCTCGGCGGTGAGCTTCCAGTTGCCTTCGTAGATGTACGAACTGGCACCGCGCAGCACTTCCAGGCCTTCCGGCGACTGGTCGACGATCATGTCGATGATCTTGGCCGACTCGCCCAGGTGCTCGACCAGCGGCTTGACGTTGGCATTCAGGCTGCCGAACAGGAAGCCACGGTACGACTCGAAGCGCGCCACCTTGGTCAGGTCGTGGGAGCCGTCGCAGTTGAAGCTGTCGGGGTAGCCGGCGTTGCTGGGGTCTTTGACCTTGAGCAGCTTGCCGCTGTTGTTGAAGGTCCAGCCGTGGAACGGGCAGGTGTAGCTGGAGCGGTTGCCACGCTTGTGCCGGCACAGCATGGCGCCGCGGTGGCTGCAGGCGTTGAGGAAGGCGTTGAGCTCACCGTCCTTGTTGCGCGCGATGAAGATCGGCTGGCGCCCCATGGTCAGGGTGAGGAAGTCGTTTTTCTCGGGGATCTGGCTTTCATGGGCCAGGTAGATCCAGTTGCCCTCGAAGATGTGTTTCATCTCCAGGTCGAACAGGCGTGGGTCGGTGAACATCTCGCGCTTGCAGCGGTAGATGCCCTTTTCACGGTCGTCCTCGAGCAAGGCATTGAGGTAGTCGAATCCCAGGGACATGGCCAGGGTCTCCCTTGTTATTGTTTAGACCTGGTCAGGTTAGGGAGACGGCTGGCGGGGGACTATCCGGATTGTGCAGAGTGCTATCCAGCTTTGCCTGGGTCTCGTACGTTTGAAATTTCCCGTTTGGGGTCATGTAGCCAGCTGATGGCACTAGGAGTATTTTTGGCGAGCTTCATCTTTTCGTAGAGCGGAACGAGCACGCGGATTGCCTCGCTTAGTCGACTCTGCGAACTGATAGGTGCTGCAGCTTGGCTGACTGTCCAACCCGCTTCCCGTTTCAAGTTTTCTCCATAATTGCTGATCAGTTTCTGCGTGGTGCCTTCCACCAGTAGAATTTGAGGATCAGTCCATTCCGCCGATGTCATTATGTGACTCAACTGATCCCCATAACCACGGCCCAGCTCATTAACCGTTCCCACGACACGTTCGCTTACAACTGGAGAGGTCGTTGTTTTTCCTTTGAGTTCTGGATTTCGCATGTGAAACCCTGCCTTAGAGCGAACGCTCTGCAACTGCACTCGGGGAAGCTTGAAGTGACCGCTCGGGTCCGTATTGTTAACGGGATCCCCAGCACAGTAGGCGTAACAATTAAATCCTCCGGCACCCATTGGGCTTAAGCTGTCAGGGCTGTGGAACCGCATCAAAACCGGATTGAACGCACGGTATCCATTCCCCAGCAAGTAGTGGCCTGTTGCAGACTCTTTTCTCTGCCCGCTGAAACGCAGCACTGATGGGTATTGACTGTATCCATCATGCCCATAAACGGTGTACTGCAATGAAGTCGACATGATTGCCACCTTTTACCTGAGATAAGGCAAATGGTGTGTTGTGCATGAAATGCAAACAACTGGCAGAAATATCAGGTGGCCAAGCGGGCGGGTGTCATCCCCGCCGCTTGAACGTCTGCGACGGCAGCTCACCAAACTGCTGCCGATAGACCTCGGAAAAACGCCCCAGATGAAGGAAACCGTAATCCAGGGCCAGCTCCGTCACACTGCGCACGCCACAGGTCGGGTCGCTCAGGCATGCATGCACCCGCTCCAGCTTGCGCTGGCGCACGTAATGCTTGGGCGTGGTGCCCAGATGCTGGTCAAACAACCCATACAACGAGCGCAAACTCATGCAGGCCTGCTCCGCCAGCACCTCAGCCGACAACTCCAGCTTCAGGTTGCGCTCGATGTAATCGAGAATGCGCTCAAGGCCCACTTGAGGGGCGCTCAGGCATTCGCGACGGATATTGGTGCTCATCAGGGTCAGCAACTTGCTGGCTACGATCTGGCTGTAATGGCCCTGTACCCTTGGCAGTGAGTCGCTTACCTCGGCCTCGTGGCAAACCATCGCCAGCAGGTTGACGAACCCGTCCAGCTCCTCCAGCCGATAATGGTTGCGCAAGAACCGCACCCCGCCATCCGGCCGGTGCCAGCGCTGTTCATCGCAGATCGAATCCAGCAACCGGGTCGGCACCTTGAGGATGAATTTCTCGCAGTCTTCCGAATAGGTCAGGTCAACCGGGTCGTCGGGGTTGATCAGCAACAGCTCGCCCGGCACCAGGTGTTGCTCACGCTTGTGCCCCCGCCACAGGCAGTTGCCGTTGAGCAACACCTGCAGGTGATAAATGGTTTCCAGCGCCGGCGAAGTAACCCGTACGCTGCCGCCGTAGCTGATGCGGCACAGGTCCAGTTCGGCGAACTTGCGGTGGCTGAGGCTGGCTTGCGGATGGGTGGTGCGGGACAGACCGATGCAATGCTGGCCTACATGCTGATTGACATAATCGGACACAGCATAGGGGTCGGCGTGATGAAACACGCTACTGCGCTCGCTCAGCAGGCGGCTTTCCATAGGCAAGGCACTCGGTATCGTTATTGTTCTGGTCGCCGCGTCCTACGGCCCGGTGGGCTGTGGTTGCGGTCGTCACGGTCATTCTATCGAGCCGGCTGCGGGTCGCGGGGGCAGGCGACAACCGGTGGATGGGCACACTTAAGCAAAAAGGCGGGGGTTGGGCAATGCAACCTTGGGAATGGATGGGCGGATAGCGGACAGACGGGACAGTGGCCGTGTTCGTTTATCGAACGGTCTTTCCTGAACCGCTCACGTCACTGTACAGGCAGGAAGTTCATCAGCAAGAGGCTTTGCGCGTAATTCAAACCAATCCGCCGATACCGCTCATCCAGCAATTCCGCCAGCAAATCCAGCCGAGCCACGATCTTGCCGAACTCCACCGCAAAACTCAGGTTGCTGCCCTCTTCCGAGATCTCGTTGGAGAACAACAGCAGCACGCCATTGGCATCCTGCCGCTGGCTCAACATCCAGGTGGCCTTCTCGATATTGCGCGCGGCGTTGTTGACGAACAGCGGGTCGATGGTATCGGTCATGTAGAACTCGGTACGGCCACCGTGCGCCGTGATCAGCATGCTGCCGATGGCGTAGATGAAGGCACCGACCCGATCACCGCGAAACTCGGGGCTCAGGGCATAGCTCAAGGCTGCGAGATCGCGACGGTTGCCCAGTTGCGCCAACGGCTGGCGTTGTTCGATGGCGATGCGGATCTGCCGCTCGGCAGTCGCGGCGTCGACATAACCGGACATTTTCCACTGGTTGGGGTTGCGCAGGTACAGCTTGTTCATCAGCAGGTACAAGCTCTGCAGGTTGTCGCGCATGGACAGCGTGGCCAGGCGGTCGACGCTGGTCTGGAACAGTTCGCCGGGCTTGCCGTTGCCGAGCTGGTTGACCATGTCGCGACCCTGCTGCTGGGTGCAGGCGCACAGGCATGTGAGGACGCCTGCCAGCAGCAGGCGGGAGAAGACATTGGGATTGCTTGCAACCATCGGCACCGGGTCGATATTCGGCGGCCGCACCGGGGATCAGAGCGGCCTGGCCAAGCATAGAGCCCGGAAATTGGAAAAAGTGCGGTGATTGGGAAGATAGTAAGCCTGTACCGGCCTCTTCGCGGGTAAACCCGCTCCCACAGGATCACCACAAATCCTGAAAACCGTGCAGTACCTGTGGGAGCGGGTTTACCCGCGAAGAGGCCAGTACAGGCGACACAACACTTACATGGCGTGACGCAACATCTCCACCACCTGTGCATGCAGCGCCGGGTCACCACAGGCCACCACACACCCGCCATTCTGCGCGCTGCTGCCATCCCATGCGGTAATCACCCCGCCCGCCCCTTCGATGATCGGCATCAGCGCCTGCACGTCATAAGGCTGCAGGCTCGCCTCGACGATCACGTCGACAAACCCGGAAGCCAGCATGCAGTAGGCATAGCAGTCGCCACCGTAGCGCATCAGGCGCGCCTTGCCGGCAACGGCCTCGAACGCAGCCTTGCGCGCGGTGGTATCGAACATGTCCGGCGTGGTGCACATCAGCGTGGCCGAGGCCAGGTCGGCACAGGCGCGGGTCTGCAACGGCGTACCGCTGCGCCAGGCACCTTCCGGGGTGCCGACAAAGCGCTCGCCGGTAAACGGCTGGTTCATCACCCCGACCACCGGGCGCACGCCGTCGTTCAAGGCAATCAGCGTGCCCCATAGCGGCAGGCCGGTGATGAAAGCGCGGGTGCCGTCGATCGGGTCCAGCACCCAGGTAAGCGGGCTGCTGCCGACTGCCACACCGGCTTCTTCGCCGAGGATGCCATGCTCGGGGTAACGGGCCTGGATCAGCTCGCGCATGGCGTCCTCGGCCGCCTTGTCGGCCACGGTCACCGGGTCGTACAGGCGCCCGCCCTTGTCCTCGACCTCCAGGCTGGCGCGAAAGTATGGCTTGATCGCCACAGCGGCAGCATCGGCCAACTGCTCGGCAAAGGCGCGGAATTCGCCGATCTGTTCAGCACTCAGGGACATGGGGCGGGCCTCGTGAAAATGATGGGGCCCGCATCATACCCGACACGCCGTGCCGCGCCAGCCTCCGTCAGGTGCTCATGCAGCCCTGCGCGGTCTAGACTGAACAAGACCAGATCACCGGGGGGCTGTCACACGTGGAGGTGTGAGATGAGCCAGTTCAAGCGTCTGTTCGTCATGCTTGGCCCGCAGATGCGCCACACGCCGGCGCTGCAACGCGCTGCGGCGTTGGCGGAATCCAGCGGGGCTTTGCTGGATATCAATGTGTTCGTCGACGATGTCGACACCTTTGGCTTGATGAGCGATAGCCGTGAGCGTGAGCGGCTGCTCAGCGACAACCGCCAATGGCTGGCGGACGAAGCCGAACAACTGGCCAACGCCGGCCTGGATGTGTCTACCGAACTGCTGCTGACCCGCGACCCGCTGGGCAGTGTGCTGGAGCGGGTCGAACGGCTGGGTTGCGACCTGCTGATCAAGGACGTGCAGCATGAACCGGTACTCAAGCGCCTGCTGGTAACGCCACTGGACTGGCAGTTGCTCAAGGACAGCCCGGTGGCCGTGCACCTGGTCAGCGATATCCGCCTGCCCCTGCCCCGGCAGATTGCCGCCGCGGTGGACCTGAACAGCCATGGCGCTGGCGAGCACCTGGATGAGCAGGTGATCCACTGCGCCCATGCCTTGGCCTTGCAGTGCAATGCCGAGCTGCATCTGCTGCACGTATGCGACGCGGCCAAGACCCACATTGCCGACTTCGGCGCCGGTACGGTGACCATGCCTGGCTTCGATGGCAGCGTGCGGACCGCGCAGCGGGCGGCGTTCAACCGGTTGGGCGACCACCACCAGATTCCGCTGGAGCGCAGGCACTTCCTGGAGGGGGCAGCGATCAAGGCCATTGCCGAGTTCGTCGGCCACAGCCGGGCGGATGTGATCGTGATGGGCAGCCACCGGCACGACGCCATGCAGACGTTCCTCGGCGGGACCACGGCGCATGTGCTGGAGCATCCGCTGTGCAATGTGCTGGCGATCAAGGCGGTCCGCTGAAGGCTGGGTAACCTGGACCGGCCTCTTCGCGGGTAAACCCGCTCCCACAGGTACCTCACTGCCCTCAGGCCAGTGGCCCCCCTGTGGGAGCGGGTTTGCCCGCAAAGACGGCGGTTCGGATTTCACCCTTTGGTACCTGGCACACCAGTACCACTTAAAAAGAATGCATTTGATAATGATTCGTAGTAGTTTCTTGGCGCTTGCCCACCTTCCCCCTCAGCGCCTTACTCCAGGATCGTCCCGTCGATGCGTCGCACGTTCGTTTCGCTTTGTGTGCTTCATGCTGTCTCCCCGCTGGCCTTTGCCGAGCCCGAGCCGCTCGGCGCCCCCGCCCAGATCGAACTCCAGGCCCTGAGCATTACCAGCAGTGCTGATAGCGAACGTGCCGATGGCCCGGTCGACGGCTACAAGGCCACCCGCTCGGCCAGCGCCACCCGCACCGACACCGCGCTGCATGAGACCCCGCAATCGGTCAGCGTGGTGCCCAGGGACGTCCTGCAGGACACTGGCGCCACCCGCCTGCAGGACGGCCTGGACTACGCCGGCGGTGTCGGGCGCGCCAACAACTTCGGCGGCCAGGGCCTGACCACCTTCACCGTGCGCGGCTTCACCACCGGCGAGTTTTACCGCAACGGCTTCCCCATCAACCGCGGCTACCCCAACGCCCCGGACGCCAACACGGTCGAGCGCCTGGAGGTGATCCGTGGCCCGGCCAGCAGCCTGTATGGCCGTGGCGACCCCGGCGGCACCTTCAACGTGGTCAGCAAGCAGCCGCTGCCGGAATCCAAGGTCACCCTGGGCAGCCAGTTCGATGACCAGGGCATGCACCGCGCAACCCTGGACGCTACCGGGCCGCTGAACCAGGACGGCTCGCTGGCCTACCGCCTGAACCTGCTGGGCGAAGGCGGCGAAAGCTTCCGCGACAACGTTGAAAGCGAGCGCTATGACGTGGCGCCGGTGCTCAGCTGGCAGGTCAACGACAGTACGAAGATCGTCTTCGAGGGCGATTTCATGCGCAACAACCACCCGCTGGACCGTGGCTTGACCCGCTACCCGACCCAGGCCGGCAGCGCTTCACGCGATACCTACATCTGGGAGAAAGGCAGCGACAACCTGCTGCACAATGACAACAACATGGCTCAGGTGCGCTTCGAACACCTGCTCAACGATAACTGGACGCTGGGTGGAGGCTTCCAGTATCTCGATGGCTCGCTCAAAGGCAATGCTGTAGAGGCCACCATTGCCCCAGCAGATGGCCGTACCCTGCAGCGCAACTTCAATTACCGCAAGCTGGAGTGGACCGACCGCGACTGGCAGTTGAACCTCACCGGGCATTTCGATACAGGTGCGTTCAGCCATACCCTGCTGACCGGCGTCGAGTACGAGAACTACCATTACAATTCGATCATTCGCCGTTCCACCGCGCCCTACACGATCGATATTTACAATCCGGTACTAGGCCAGCCGAGGCCGGAGCTGGCAGCGGTACCAACTACCTGGGACAGCGAGAAGCTCGAGACCTGGGCGTATTTCATCCAGGACCAGGTGGCCCTGACGGAGCGCTTGAAGGCACTTGCAGGTGTACGCTTCGAGCGTTTCGAGCATGATTACGACGACAAGCGGCCCGCGAACCGCGACTTCAGCAAAGGCGAGAACGGCGTCACCCCGCGCTTTGGCCTGATCTACGACCTGACCGACTCTGTCGCCGTTTATGCCAACACCGCCCGTTCGTTCAAGCCCAATAGCGGCGCCAGCCTGCAAGGTTCGGGCTTCGACCCGGAGAAAGGCAAGTCGTACGAACTGGGTATGAAATGGGAAGCGCCGGACCGTCAGCTGAGCGTTGACGCGGCGATCTATCACATCGTCAAGGAAAATGTGCTGACACGCGACCCGGCGGACCCCAACTACAACCTTGCCGCTGGCGAAGTACGTAGCCGTGGTCTGGATATCAACATCGCCGGCAATGTCACGCCAGAATGGCGGGTGATCGGTGGCTACGCCTACGTCGACGCTGAAGTGACCAAGGACAACCGCCTGCCCACTGGCACCCGGCTGGCGAACATTCCTAGGAACAGCTTCAGCCTGCTCAACACCTACGAATTCCAGGACGGACTGGCCAAAGGCCTTGGGCTGGGGGTTGGGGTGAAGTACGTCGATGACCGCAATGGCCAGACCGAGGCAGTGACTTACAACATGGACCAGTACACCGTTGTTGACCTGCTGGCCTTTTACAAGGTCAACGACAACATCCGCCTCAACCTGGACCTGAAGAACCTGTTCAACAAGGAATACGACGAGGGAGCATTCAACTTCTACGCCTACCCAGGAGCGCCGCGGACGGTGCAGGCTGGGGTTTCGTATACCTTCTGAATTGCCGGGGCTGCTTCG
>NZ_JAMBDI010000030.1:165842-177509 GCF_036858055.1 Pseudomonas sp. SF2
GGGCCGCAAAGCGGCCCCCGGTCTCAGAACCCTTTGCTGTAGAACAGCGAGTACGACTCGATGCCGTCGTTAGGCTGCTTGAGCCCCGCGTTGGAGTAATGCATCGCGCGGATCCCCACCTTCTGCTCTCCCGGCAATTTCAGGCCAAAGCCGATGCGGTCTTCGAAGTTGACCGCCGAGCCCAGGCGCTGGTCGCCCACGTCGGTCTTGGAAAACGCCGCCAGGCCAATGCCGGCCTCGATGTACGGGGTATAGGTAAAACCGCTGAATTCATAGGTAAACACCGGGCTGAACGACAGCGAGTGCGCGCCACTGGCCTCACCTCCCTCCCAATAGGTGTAGGCCGCATCCCAGTATCCGGTCAGATAACCGGTGCTGCTCTCCAGCCATTTCTTGTCCCAGTCGAACGACAGGCCAATACGGTAGGTCATGTCGCCTTGGCCAGTGGCGCCAACGGCGCCGGTCACCTGCGCTGCCTGGGCCAGATTCGCTCCGGCAAAGGCCAGCACTGCAGCAGCCAGCGAAGCTGCTAGTCGGGTTTTCATCAATGACTTCTCCTGATGGTCTACACGGCAAGTGGGGGCTTGGGCCCCTCGATCTTATGCGGTGACCGGTTGCATCCGGACCGGTCACGCGAAGTAATACTTTTCTGATTATCGACCAGATAACCAGAAAGTTGAAAGCGAGTTGCCACTATTGGCTAATTCCGTCTGCCAGCCTCTAGCCTGCCGAACAGCAGGACTCAGTCGTATTCCGCTTCTTCGTGTTCGCCCAGCAGACGCCTTTGCCTGGGTGTGGCCTCCTCCAGCACCTGAGGGTTGAAACGCCAGTTCAGGTACGGCGAAAACTTCTGCGCGACCATGCGCCGGCCGTAATGCACTTGCAGCATGTCGCGCTCGCGTGACTGGGTGCAGTTGGCCCCGCCGCTGTGCCAGACATCGCTGCGAAACACCAGCGCGTCCCCTGCCTTGCACAGCACCGGCTGGGCCTCATGGCCCTGCCAGTGTTGCTCGCCAGCCCGCGGTGGCCGCGCCGTACGGTGGCTGCCCGGTACAACCCAGGTCGGCCCGATGTGATGGTCGATATCGCTGAGGTACAGCTGCGCAGTCAGGATCTGCGCGGGCTGGGTGAAGTCACCACGCTCACTGAGCCAATCGGGCAACTGCATGGGCAGATGGTCCAGGTGCAGGGCCATGCCGGGGTAGCCCGGGTGGCTGCGCCAGGCGGTTTGCCCGATCACATGGCAGTCGGCGCCCAATGCCGCTTCGGCCAGGGCAATCAGCGGCGGCAGGTCGAGAAAGGGCAACCACAACGGGTTGCGGTTGAACACGCACTTGTAGTGTTCCAACAGCCCCTGGTAATCCCAGTGGATGGGCTGCAGGTCATCGATGGCGCAGCGCAACAAGGCGATACGCAAGGGTTCGAGCACACCGGGGAGCAACACATAGCCCCACTCGTCCAACATCTCCAGTTGAAGGTCCAGGCTCATGGCGATGCGCTCCTTTCAGGCAGGAGCACATCCGTACTCCTGCCCGTTTTTCCATCAACGCCAGTTCAAGCTAACGGTCGTGGGGGCCTTGCCACTCACGGTCACCAACTGTTGCACCGTCTCACCCTGGGCGTTGCCCGTAACTTTGTACTTGCCGGGAGGCAACTGCACGTACAGCAGCGGCCCGGCATCCACAACGCTGAGCACGGACTGGCCCTGTGCATTCTGGATGTCGACGTTGGCACCGCTCTGGAACTCACCTTCCGGGCCGGTGGAGAGCTCTACGTGCAGGTCATAGCCCGGGGTCTTGCGCAGGGCGTTGGCTTCATCCTGGCCGATGCCACCTTGCAGGTAGCGGATGCCGTTCTGCTCCTGCTGTTGCAGTTGCACGGCCTGCATGTTGATCGGGGCATTGAGGTCGGCGGCGGCGGCCAGGGTCCATGGCAGCGCCAGGGCGATCAGCAGCGCCGCGCCGAGGGCATAGTGATGGTTACGCATGGTACGACCCTCCTTTCGAGGATGGCTTACCTATTATCTGATCCTTCGGGCGTAACGGCGTTCGTGCTGATGCATGGTTGTCGGGATGAAATTTGCATCAATGGCGTAGGTTTTGCGTTAGAACATCAGCTTGCGCGCCCTTCTTCGAGCAATTTCACGAACATGCTCAAACTGCGCGACACCGTACCCCGTCGCCACACCAGCCAGGTTTTCAGGTAGCGGAAATCCTCCGACATCGGCCAGGCACTGACGGTGCTGCAACCGGGCATGTTGTCGAGCATGCTGCGCGGCATCATGGCCAGGCCGGCACCGGCGCTAACGCAGGCCAGCATGCCGTGGTACGACTCCATCTCGTGGATCTTGCCCGGCACGGCCTGGTCCTGGACGAACCAGTTCTCGAAGTGGTGGCGGTAAGAACAGTTGGCGCGAAAGGCGTAGATGCTTTCGCCATTGACGTCCTGGGCGCGGGTTACCGGGGCGTGGTTGAGCGGCGCGATGACCATCATTTCTTCCTCGAACACCGGCATGCCCTCCAGCGTCGGGTGCAGCACCGGCCCATCGACGAACGCCGCCACCAGGCGGCCAGACAGCACGCCTTCGAGCATGGTCCCGGAAGGCCCGGTGGACAGGTCCAGGTCGACCTTGGGGTAACGCTGGTTGTAGGCCGCCAGCAAGGCCGGGATGCGCACCGCCGCCGTGCTTTCCAGCGACCCCAGGGCGAAGGTACCTTGCGGGTCTTCACCGGCCACGGTCAGCCGCGCCTCGTGCACCAGGTCGAGGATGCGCCGGGTGTACTCAAGGAAGTTCCAGCCTGCTGGGGACAGGCGCAGGCGGCTCTTTTCACGGATGAACAGCTCCACGCCCAGGTCCTCTTCCAGTTGCTTGATGCGCGTGGTCAGGTTCGACGGCACCCGATGGATGTGCTGCGCGGCGGCGCTGATACTCCCCTGCTCTGCCACGGCCTTGAAGATCTCCAGTTGCACCAGGTCCACAGTCTTTCTCCAAACGTGAATGTTTCGCTCATTATTATTCAGTTTTCAATAAAGCCCTAGCCCACTAGTCTGGCGTCTCGGATCAACGACAACGAGAGTGTCCCGCCATGAGCGCGATCAGCAGCCTGACCCACGCCATCTCCCTCGACCCGTACAGCGGCGAGCAGATCGGCGCCTACCCGTTCGACACCGACGCCGCACTGGAAGCGGCGCTGCAACGCGCCAAGGTTGGCTACCGCCAGTGGCGCCAGGTGTCGCTGGGTCAGCGCAGCGAGTACCTGCTTGCCCTGGCCAGCACCCTCGAAGCCAAGGCTGAAGCCTTCGCGCAAATGATCAGCCACGAAATCGGCAAGCCGATCGCCCAGGCGCGCGGTGAAGTCAGCAAGTGCGTCGGCCTGTGCCGCTGGTACGCCGAGCACGGCCCGGCCATGCTCGCCCCCGAGCCGACCCAGGTCGAGAAAGCCCGCATCGAATACCGCCCGCTGGGCCCGATCCTGGCCGTGATGCCATGGAACTTCCCGGTCTGGCAGGTACTGCGCGGCGCCGTGCCGGCGATCCTGGCCGGCAACACCTACGTGCTCAAGCACGCGCCGAACGTGATGGGCAGCGCCTACCTGCTGGGCGAGCTGTTCAAGGATGCCGGCCTGCCGGAAGGCGTGTTCGAAGTGCTGAACGTGACCCCGGACGGCGTCACCCGCGCCATCAACGACCCGCGCATCGCCGCGGTGACCCTGACCGGCAGCGTGCGTGCCGGCATGGCGATTGGTGCACAAGCCGGCGCCGCGTTGAAGAAGTGCGTGCTGGAGCTGGGCGGTTCCGACCCGTTCATCGTGCTGGCCGATGCTGACCTGGACGCTGCCGTGAAGGCTGCGGTGATCGGCCGCTACCAGAACACCGGCCAGGTCTGCGCTGCGGCCAAGCGCCTGATCGTCGAGGAAAGCATCGTTGACGAATTCACCCGCAAGTTCGTTGAAGCGACCCGCGAGCTGAAGGTCGGCAACCCGCTGGAAGACAGCACCTACATCGGCCCGATGGCCCGTTACGACCTGCGCGACGAACTGGATGGCCAGGTCCAGGCGACCATCGCCGAAGGCGCCACCCTGCTGCTGGGTGGCCACAAGGTCGATGGCGTCGCCAACTTCTACGCGCCGACTGTGTTGGCCAACGTTACCCCGGACATGACCGCATTCAAGCAGGAACTGTTCGGGCCGGTGGCAGCGATCATCAGCGCACGGGATGCAGACCATGCGGTGGTGCTGGCTAACGACAGCGAATTCGGCCTGGCTTCGACCATCTACACCGCCGACTACGCGCTGGCCGAGCGCATGACCGCGGCGCTGGATACCGGCGGCGTGTTCATCAACGGCTATTGCGCTTCCGACCCCCGCGTGGCGTTTGGTGGGGTGAAGAAGAGCGGCTTCGGGCGTGAGCTGTCGCACTTTGGTGTGCGTGAGTTCACCAATGCCCAGACGGTGTGGCTGGACCGTAACTGATCCGATGCTTAGGGGCCGCATTGCGGCCCTGTGGGAGCGGGTTTACCCGCTCCCACAGGGATTTTGAAGGGCTGAAAAAGCAGCCCCAGGGGCCTCAATCGCGAACCTGGTCCTTGACCCAGTCCAGCATCCCCCCCGGCACGATCAGTTCATGCCGCGCCCGCGAACAGGCGGTATACAACCCCGCCAGCATCCGCGCCCGCTCATTGCGGTTCCCCGCCACTTGCGGCGCCACCATCAGCTCCGGCGACACCATTACCCGGGCGAACTCCATGTTCTTCACATCCCGCACCCGCCCCAGGAACAGCTTGGGCGCCTTGTCCCAGCGGTAACGGCTCTTGGCCCTGGCGAAGTGCTCCGGCGTGTAGCCCTTGCGCAGCATGTTGGCCACGGCAACGAACGCCTTGTCATCACCCTTGTCCTGCTCCAGCGCCTGCCAGCTGGCATAGCGGAACAGCATCGGGTGACGTGGCCGGGTACCATGGCGGTACAGTTCGATGCAGTCTTCGACGAACAACTCGAAGTCCTTGCGCGCGCTTTTCAGCAGCACGAACGGCACGCCCTGGTGGGTCAGGCGCTGGAACCAGCCAAACAGGCCCCATTCATCGTCGACGATCAGCGCCGTAGGCTGTTCCGGCACGCTCACCGTGTCGAAGAAGCTGACCCGGGTGTAATGCTCGGCGCTGCCACTGAAGGCCGCCTGGATCGCCGCCGGGTGTGCCTGGATCAGCGGGTTGAGCACGTTGTCCATCGCCGGCCCGGCCCGCAGTGAATGGTCGATATAACGCTGGCGGATAAAGCCGCCATGGTGCGCGCTGAGACCGTTGAGGTTCTGCAGCTCGTCACCCAGGGCAATGATCGACTGCGGGCTGCGGTCGAGCACGGCAAGCATTGGTGCCGACAGCTCGTGGGCCTCATCGACGATGACATGGGTGTAGCGGCTGTCGATCACATAACCGGTCAGCGACAGCAGTTTGACCCGATGGTAGTCGCGCACCGGCAACTGGATTTCCCGTGCCGACGGGCGAATCAGCTCCTGCCAGTACAACCGTGCCTTTTCCAGCAACACTTCCTGGTCCAGCGGCGTGGTCCCCGGCCCGGCCCAGGGCAGGTGGTGCAACTGCAACTGGGTGTCGGCGCTGTGGCAGAACGTACGCACCGCACGGATGCACAAGGCAACCACATCGCGTGCGGCGAGCGGGCCTATGTCAGGGATGGCCAGCCAACGTACCACCTGCGCATCCTGCGGGCGCCACGACAGCTTGGTACGGTACGGGTCGCGCAGGCGCCAGCCGTTGCCGGTGAGGTCGCGGTTGAGCAGCTCGTCGGCCAGTTGGCCAAAGGTCAGCGCGGTGTAGGCGGCGGCGTCCTTGACCCGTGCCTGCAGGGCGCGCAACTGGCCTTCGGTCAAGGCCAGCAACAGCGTACGCTGCGGCTCGAGCAGGCGGGCGAACTGATGAATCAGGAAGGTCTTGCCGGTGCCTGCAAAGCCCTGTACCGCCACCGACTCGTCGATACCACTGAGGAATTCGCGCAACAGGCGGTTCTGCTGGTCGCTGAGCATCAGGTCGCTGGCCAGGGACGGCAGGTACACCGGGTGCAGCGGGGTTGCCCGCTGGCGGTAGCTGTCGGCGAACTGGAAGTTCCACTGGCCCTCGGCGTCCAGCAGCTCGTCGGCCTGGTACTCCACCTCGGTCGACAGCAGTGCGATACCGTTTTCGCCCAGCATGCCCAGGCCCATGGCGAAGGCTTCGCGATCGAAGTGCTGCGCCACCTGGCCCTGGAAGCGGCCGGGTGCGGCGCTTTCGACTTCGTTGGCAATACGCACGATCTCGGCAAAGCGGCGCTCCTGCGCATCCGCCGAGGCGATGGCGGGCTGGCGCGGCAGGTTTTGCACGAACAGCACTGCGGCGGCGTCGAGGACGCTGGCGGTGGTGAAGAAATCGGTGGTGGGCTCGCTGGCGAGGCGGTCGGCCTGGTCGCTGGGCAAAGGCAGGTAGAACATCGGCACCTCGGGTGGAATCAGGGCGGCACGATAGCAATTTTCGCGGTGGAATGCTGGGCTGTGTATGTCTGGGCCTGCCTCTTCGCGGGTGAACCCGCTCCCACAGGGACCTCACAATGCCTGGCCCCGAGGTGATCCTGTGGGAGCGGGTTCACCCGCGAAGAGGCCAGTAGCTACACCATCAAATTCAGCCCCTGCCCCGCTTCAAGGTCTCACTGGGAAACTCCTTGAACAATTGCCGGTAACTCTCTGAAAACCTTCCCAAATGCCAGAACGACCAACGCATCGCCACTTCGGCGACGGTCACGCCACCGCCACGCAACAGATCGCGCCGCGCACCGTTCAGCCGGCGCAGGCGCAGCCAGTGCGCCGGCGTCATACCGGTAAACGCCTTGAACGCCTGCTGCAACTGGCGCAGGGAAACCCCCGCAACATCCGCCAGCTCCACCAGGTTCAGGGTTTCCTCCGGGCAGTCGGCCGCCCACTCGCTCACCCGGCGCATGATCGCCCGTTCCTCGTCACGCCGGCCCAACGCCACGCCCTGCAGGCGCTGGCAGGCGTTGTCGAGGATGAACAGGCAGTCTTCCAGCAGTTGCTCCGCCAGGGCCTGCCCCTGCAGCGGGCAATCGGCCTCGCCCAGGCGGGTCAACGTCGCGCTCAGCCAACTGCCGAACAGCGCATTCTGCCCGCTGCCCAGCGGCACCATGAACAACCCTTCCAGGCGCTGCGGGTCAAGCCCATGGCGGGCCAGGAAGGCCTGATCGAACACCACCGCCACTTCCTGGTAGTTCTCCGGCGTGATCCAGATGTTGCGGCTCTGTTCGTTCAGCAGGTACAGGCTGTTCTCGCTGCGGTCGAAGCAGAACGCCAGCGAACCGCTCGGCGCGCGGAAAAACTGCTCCACCCGGGTGTTCAGCCGCTCTTCGTAAACCTCCACCCCGTCCAGCCCCAGGCAACGCAGCTCACCGCTGAAATGCCCGGGCGACATTTGCCGGTACTGCTGCTGCCAGCCAGGGGTGGCACGTACTTGTTCGGTAACGTCGGTGGTGTGGAAAGCCTGGACTTGCAGGGCATTTGCGGTTGTCACGCTCGGTCCTAGTTGCACTCTTTTGGTGCATTCATTGCCGGAGAAAGTGGATAGATCAGCCTTGCTGGCTGCGACCAAGATAGTCTCCAGCGCGTCACCTGGGAAGCGGGACGCCTTCGAAACCACACAACGGTTTACGCCGGCACACTCGCTCCCACACTAAAACCCAACCAAGAGGTCTGTATGAACGCCCCCTTCGATCAGCTGTCCACCTGGCTGAAAGAACACCGGATCACCGAAGTCGAATGCGTGATCAGCGACCTGACCGGCATCGCCCGTGGCAAGATCGCGCCCACCGCCAAGTTTCTCCACGAGCGCGGCATGCGCCTGCCCGAGAGCGTGCTGCTGCAGACGGTCACCGGCGACTACGTTGACGATGACATCTACTACAACCTGCTCGATGCCGCCGACATCGACATGGTCTGCCGCCCCGACCCGGCCGCGGTGTACCAGATCCCGTGGGCGATCGAGCCGACCGCGATCGTGATCCACGACACCTTCGACAAGCAAGGCAACCCCATCGAACTGTCGCCGCGCAACGTGCTGAAGAAGGTGCTCAAGCTGTACGCCGACAAGGGCTGGCAGCCGATCGTGGCACCAGAGATGGAGTTCTACCTGACCCAGCGCTGCGAAGACCCGGACTTGCCGCTGCAAGTGCCGCTGGGGCGCTCCGGCCGCGCCGAAAGCGGCCGCCAGTCGTTCTCGATCGATGCCGCCAACGAATTCGACCCGCTGTTCGAAGACGTCTACGACTGGTGCGAGATCCAGGGCCTGGACCTGGACACGCTGATCCATGAAGACGGCCCGGCGCAGATGGAGATCAACTTCCGCCATGGCGACGCCCTGGACCTGGCCGACCAGATCACCGTGTTCAAGCGCACCATGCGTGAAGCGGCGCTCAAGCACAACGTGGCCGCCACCTTCATGGCCAAGCCGATCACCGACGAGCCGGGCAGTGCCATGCACCTGCACCAGAGCGTGGTGGACATCGCCACCGGCAAGCCGATCTTCGCCAATGAAGACGGCAGCATGAGCCAGCTGTTCCTGTACCACATCGGCGGTTTGCAGAAGTACATCCCCAAGTTGCTGCCGATGTTCGCGCCCAACGTCAACTCGTTCCGCCGCTTCCTGCCGGACACCTCGGCACCGGTGAACGTCGAGTGGGGTGAAGAAAACCGCACCGCCGGCCTGCGCGTGCCCACCTCCAGCCCCGAGGCGATGCGCGTGGAAAACCGCCTGCCGGGCGCCGATGCCAACCCGTACCTGGCCATCGCCGCCAGCCTGCTGTGCGGCTACCTGGGCATGGTCGAGCGCATCGAACCCAGCGCACCGGTGCAGGGGCGTGCCTACGAGCGGCGCAACCTGCGCCTGCCGATCACCATCGAGGACGCCCTGCAGCACATGGAAGACTGCGAGACCGTGCAGCAGTATCTGGGCAAGCAGTTCGTCCAGGGTTATGTGGCGGTCAAGCGTGCCGAGCATGAGAACTACAAGCGCGTGATCAGCTCGTGGGAGCGTGAATTCCTGATGCTGAGCGTCTGACCTTTCGCGGTACCTGTGGGAGCGGGTTTACCCGCGAATGCTGGGGTGCATTCAACGACGTATTCGCGGGTAAACCCGCTCCCACAGGGCACGAGCCCCTGCACCGAACTCGAAGAACAAGACCAACGAGGTGTCCCCATGCGTCATCTGCAAGCCCTGATCCCCGCCGCATTCACCCTGCTGTTCGCCACCACCACCCAGGCCACCCCCTCGGTCAGTGTGTACAACTGGACCGACTACATCGGTGACACCACCCTGGCCGACTTCCAGGCCAGCAGCGGGATCAAGGTGGTCTATGACGTGTTCGACTCCAACGAAACCCTGGAAGGCAAGCTGTTGGCCGGGCGCACCGGCTATGACGTGGTGGTGCCATCCAACCACTTCCTCGCACGCCAGGCCCAGGCCGGCGCCTTCCTGCCGCTGGACCGCAGCAAGCTGCCGAACTGGCAGCACCTGGACCCCAAGCTGCTCAAGCAGCTTGAACAGAACGACCCAGGCAACCAGTACGCCGTACCCTACCTGTGGGGCACCAACGGCATCGGCTACAACGTCGACAAGGTCAAGGCGGCCCTGGGTATCGACCATATCGATTCATGGGCAGTGCTGTTCGAGCCCGAGAACCTGAAAAAGCTCAAGCAGTGCGGCGTGGCGTTCATGGATTCGCCCGACGAACTGTTCCCGGCCATGCTCAACTACCTGGGCATGGACCCGCGCAGCGAAAAACCGGCTGACTATGCCAAGGCGGAAGCCCGCCTGCTCGAACTGCGCCCCTACATCACCTACTTCCACTCCTCCAAGTATGTTTCCGACCTGGCCAATGGCGATGTCTGCGTGGCCTTCGGCTACTCCGGCGACGTGTTCCAGGCCGCCAACCGCGCCGTGGAGGCGAAAAACGGCGTGAAAGTCGCCTACAGCATTCCCAGGGAAGGCAGCAACCTGTGGTTCGACCTGCTGGCCATCCCCAAAGACGCCAACAACCCCGAACAGGCCCTGGCGTTCATCAACTACCTGCTCGACCCCAAGGTAATCGCCAAGGTCAGCGCCACGGTCGGATATGCCAACGCCAACCCCGATGCCCAGGCCTACATGGACGCGTCGCTGGTCAACAACCCCGAGATCTACCCACCCCAGGACGTGCTGGACAAGCTGTACATTTCCAGCACGCCGAGCCCGAAGATCATGCGCGTCATGACCCGCTCCTGGAGCAAGATCAAGTCCAACCGCTGAGTCGAGAACGCTCATGTCTTTCACTACCCAACACACCGCTTCGTACTATGCCGCCACGGCACGCGATGCGGCGCCCTACCCCAGCCTGGAGGGCGAACTGACCGCCGATGTGTGCGTGGTCGGCGGCGGGCTGACCGGGGTCAATACCGCCCTGGAACTGGCCGAGCGCGGGCTCTCGGTGGTGCTGCTGGAAGGCCGGCGCATCGGCTGGGGGGCCAGCGGCCGCAACGGCGGCCAGCTGATTCGCGGCATCGGCCATGACGTCAGCAGCTTTGCCCGGCATGTCGGCCAGGACGGCGTGCATTACCTGAAGCAGGCCGGCATCGACTCGGTGGCGCTGGTGGCCAGCCGCATCGCCCAGTACGGCATTGCCTGCGACCTGCGCTGGGGCTTCTGCGAACTGGCCAACACCCCTGCACAGTTCGCCGCCTTCAAGGACGAACAGGATGACCTGCTTGCACTCGGCTATCGCCCTCAAACCCGCCTGGTCAGTGCCGACCAGCTGCATGAAATCGTCGCCAGCGACCAGTACGCCGGCGGCCTGGTGGACATGGGCTCGGGCCACCTGCACCCGCTCGACCTGGTCCAGGGCGAAGCCCGCGCCGCCCACGGCCTGGGCGTACGCATCTTCGAGCAGAGCCCGGTGCTGCGCATCGAGCACGGCCCCCGCGTGACCCTGCACACGGCCCGCGGCAAGGTGCGGGCAAGCAGCCTGGTGCTGGGCTGCAACGCCCACCTCGATGAACTGGAGCCACGCCTGAGCGGCAAGGTGCTGCCGGCCGGCAGCTACGTGGTGGCCACCGAGCCATTGCCTGAAGCACTGGCCAGCAGCCTGATCCCGCAGAACATGGCGCTGTGCGACCAGAAGGTCGGCCTGGACTACTACCGTCTCACGGCAGACCGGCGCCTGCTGTTCGGTGGCGCCTGCCACTATTCTGGCCGCGACCCCAAGGACATCGCCGCCTACATGCGGCCCAAGGTGCTGAAGGTGTTCCCGCAACTGGCCAACGTGCGTATCGACTACCAGTGGGGCGGAATGATCGGCATCACCGCCAACCGCTTCCCCCAGGTCGGGCGCCTCAGCCAGCACCCCAATGTGTATTACGCCCAGGGCTATTCCGGGCACGGGCTCAACGTCACCCACTGGACAGCGAAGATGCTGGCCGAAAGCATCGCGCTTGGCCACAGCCAGGGGCTGGACGTCTTCAGCGCGGTACCACATCTGACCTTCCCCGGCGGCAAGGCACTGCGCTCGCCGCTGCTGGCGCTGGGGATGTTGTGGTACCGATTGCGTGAGGTGCTGGGTTGAGTGCGCCTGGAGGTTTTCTGCGGCT
>NZ_JAMBDI010000030.1:177524-199576 GCF_036858055.1 Pseudomonas sp. SF2
AGCCGCAGAAAACCTCCAGGCAAACCCTTCCAGCCGCAACTTTTTACCTTTTCACAAAGGATTGGAACCTACCCACTGGCCAACTGTCACGCACCTGCTAGCGTTGTTCTGGCCGACCTATCATGGATGCATCTTCATCATGAAATCATTGCCCCGCATTACCCTGTTGTGCGCCGCACTGCTTACCATGGCCGCCTGCTCCAGCAATCGCGTGGACCCCAAGGACTATTCCGGCTTCCTCAAGGATTACAGCCGGCTGCAGGAAGCCAAGAGCCCTTCGGGTGACCCGGTGATGCGCTGGATCGACCCCAAGGTCAACGTCAACCAGTACAGCCAGGTATTCATCGAGCCCAGCCAGTTCTACCCCAAGCCGCAGCCGACGGAGGTCATCTCGACGCAGACGCTGCAGGAAATCACCCGTTACTTCAATGAAGCGCTGCGCCGTGAAATGGGCAGCGTCGTGCCGCTGGCCAAGGGCCCCGGCCCGGGTGTGATCGTGGTGCGCCCGGCAATCACGGCAGTGTCGACCAGCAACGAGGGCCTCAAGCCCTATGAAGTGATCCCGATCGCCTTGATTTCGGCCGGTGTGAACACTGCCATGGGCGGCCGTGACCAAGAGGTGGATGTCGGTGTGGAAGCTGCGTTCCTCGATGGTTCCAGCCAGAAGGTGCTGGCCCAGGTCGTGCGCAAGGGCACGGGGCAGGAACTGGAGAACAAGACCACGAAACTGACTTTGAATGACGTCAAGCCGGTGCTGGATGGCTGGGCCAAGGACATGCGCGCGAGCTTCCTGGCAGCGAAACAGAAGAACCGTTAGTCTTGCACCCAGCCATGGACAAACGGGGTTGCTTTGCAGCCCCGTCTTTGTACATTACTCCAGGCTACGAACTCTAATAGTCAGCTCTAGGCCCACGAATGAACGCTGCCTTTCGGTAAATGGAAGTGACAATGGCTTTATTATCCGAAGCAAAAACCCCTTGCCCAGTCGAGTGCAAACGTGGGTTATTCGCCGCATCGGGCAAATCTCCATATTCGGTCTTCATGTGATACCTGCCTGCTCCCCATTTGATAACTGCAGCTCCAGCAGTCCCTTTACCCTTCTGCAGCGTAACTTCCATAGCCCCGAATGGTCTCTCGACCTGAAAATACAGCCCGCCTTCCAGTTGAGGATCTTCTTTTATAGCGGCTTTAATCAAATGCTTTAGCTCCGGAGCTTTCAAGCCTGCCCGATCCATCGCACTCTTGACACCTTTTATAGATTGCCATGGCCAGCGAAAACACCCAGAAGGGTCATGGAAATTTACCGGATCCCCGGAGCAATAGTTGTATGAGCCCAGACCGCCCCGGCCAAATGGGCTTTCAGTATCAGGGGAACAGAATCTCGTGAGCGTTACACTAAAAAACCGTTTTCCTAGACCAAGTGGATAACCGCCTCCGACTGGGTCACGCCATTGACCGTTGAAACCTGCCAGTGCTAATGCCTGCTCCAGCAATGAAAAGCCATAAGGGGAGTAAGTAGCCCGCTCTCCCCCACCTCTTCCCCATGACGCGATTACCGTATTGTTACCTGCGGTTTGCAAGAGTTTAAGGTCTTCAGACTGCTGTACCAGTAATTGACTACTCGCGTACAAAAGACGCGCCATTTCTTTTCCAGTTTGACACACCAGTTCCCGGCCAGAGTAAAACAGCAAATTACCTGTGTACTTTTGCAAAAAGCCATTCATAGCGGTGATATCCAGGATGATTGAGGCCATCATGGAAATATCGGCAACAGTCGGCAACTAGCATTTTTAACAGTCCCGTCAACACTCCACGAACGCAACAGCAAGGCCGCCGCGCGAGGTCTCCTTGTAGTTGGCGTGCATGTCCGCCCCGGTATCACGCATGGTGCGGATCACCCGATCCAGCGAAATGAAGTGCTCGCCGTCCCCCCGCAACGCCATTTGCACGGCGTTGATCGCCTTCACTGCTGCAATCGCATTGCGCTCGATGCACGGCACCTGCACCAGGCCACCCACCGGGTCGCAGGTCAGCCCAAGGTTATGCTCCAGGGCAATCTCGGCGGCATTTTCCAGTTGCGGCGGTGTAGCACCCAGCACCTGGGCCAGGCCGGCAGCGGCCATTGAACAGGCCGAGCCCACCTCGCCCTGGCAGCCAACCTCGGCCCCGGAAATCGACGCGTTCTTCTTGCACAGGATGCCTACCGCCGCTGCCGCCAGCAGGAAGTCCACCACATCCGCGTCGCACGCGCCCGGGTTGAACTTCATGTAGTAGTGCAGCACCGCCGGAATGATGCCGGCAGCACCGTTGGTAGGCGCAGTCACCATGCGCCCGCCGGCGGCGTTCTCTTCATTCACCGCCAGGGCGAACAGGTTGACCCACTCCATGGCACTGAGGGTGGACCCGATCACGTTGGGCTTGCCCAGTTCCTGCAGGCTGCGATGCAGCCGCGCCGCGCGGCGCTTGACGTGCAACCCGCCAGGCAGGATGCCTTCATTGCGCAAGCCGTTGTCGACGCACTCACGCATGGCGGCCCAGATCCGCAGCAGGCCTTCACGTACTTCGGCCTCTGGGCGCCAGGCACATTCGTTAGCCATCATCAGTTGCGCCACGCTCAAGCCATGGGCCTTGCACAAGGCCAGCAACTGCGCAGCACTGTCGAACTCGTATGGCAGCACCACTGCATTCGCTTCGCCTGGTGGTGCATCGATCTCGCCTTGCTCGACAATAAAGCCACCGCCCACCGAATAGTAGGTCTGGCGCAACAGGCTGCCCTGCCCGTCCATGGCTTCCAGGCTCATGGCATTGGGGTGGTACGGCAGGTTCTCGTCGAGCAGCAGCATGTCGCGGCTGTACTCGAACGCCAGCGGGTGGCTGCCATCGAGCATCAGGCAGTGCTCCTGCATCACCTGGCCAATGCGCGACTCGATAGTGGCCGGGTCGATACGGTCCGGCCACTGCCCCATCAGGCCGAGCAGGCAGGCACGATCGGTGGCGTGGCCAACCCCGGTAGCTGACAGCGACCCGTAAAGCCGCACCTCGACACGGCTTACCCTGGCCAACAGCCCTTGCTCACGCAGGACTTGGGCAAAGGTAGCCGCCGCCCGCATCGGGCCGACGGTGTGGGAACTGGACGGCCCGATGCCGATTTTGAAAAGGTCGAAAACACTGATAGCCATGCTAATGCCTGACCGTACCCGGGTATGAAGCCGCAGCACGGTTATCTGGAAAAATTGAGCGGTATTGCGAATTTGCGCGATACTGCCTAGCTGGCTCACGGATGACCAACGAAACTTCCTAAGCAAGGCTTTAGTGGAACTAAACGATGCGACGACAACTCAATGGCCAGATGTTCGTCTGGCTGCATGTGTTCGCCTGTGCGGCCCGGCACTTGTCCTTCACCCGCTGTGCCGAAGAACTGCACATCACCCCGGGTGCAGTCAGCCAACAGATGCGCCAGCTGGAAGAACGCCTGGGCTACCGGCTGTTCCTGCGCCGCGCGCGCGGCGTGGAACTGAGCGCCGAAGGGCAACGCCTGGCGCAGACGGTGGCCGAAGCCTACGGCAGCATCGAAGCCGAACTGCTGCGCCTGGACGCCGGTGAAATCCGCGGCACCTTGCGCCTGCGCTCGATCCCGTCGTTCCTGGCCAAATGGCTCACGCCCCGCCTGCCGCGCTTTCAGCAACGCTACCCGGACATCGAGCTGCGCCTGGTGGCCGAAGACAGTGCCCAGGCCTTGACTCCGGGCGATTTCGACCTGGCCATCGACCTGAACGACGGCAGCTACCCCGGCATGCTCTCGACGCCGCTGCTGGACGAGCAGATCTTCCCCGTGTGTTCCCCCACCTTGCTGCGCGGGCGCCCACCGCTGCACGGGCCGGCGGACCTGGCACACTACCCGCTGCTGCACGACATCACGGCCTGGCGCGGCAGTTCGGAGTATGCCGAATGGGAGTTCTACCTGGAGGGCATCGGCGCCGCCGGCCTGGATGTACGGCGCGGGCACACCTTCAACCGCAACCACCTGACCATCGAGGCGGCGATTGCCGGCATTGGCGTGGCGATTGCCCGCCGCACGCTGCTCAACGACGAACTGGAGCGCGGTGCGCTGATCGTGCCGTTCGGGGTGCCGATCGCCAATCACAAGCGCTATGTGGTGCATTACCCACCGGGCGGGTTGAACCAGCCGGGGGCCCGGGCGGTGCATGACTGGCTGGTGGAGGAAGCGCGGGGGTTCAGGGAGCTGCACCCGCTGAACAAGGACTAGGCCAGCCAAAAGCGCTTGCACACTTTCATGGAATTACGAGTGACTCATTGAATTGGCAGGGACCCTGTGGGAGCGGCTTTAGCCGCGAACACCGGCACAGCCGGTGCCATGCACCGTGTTGGATTCTTCGCGGGTAAACCCGCTCCCACAGGGTGCGCAGGGCGCATACGAAATTTGCTCCTTTACCGACAGTGCTGTGTCAGTAGGCCTGCTTGCCGGTAAAGGCGCTGAGTGTGCGCACCAGAATCACGAAATCCAGCCACAGCGACCAGTTGTTGATGTACTCGATGTCCGAGTCCACCCGCTGGATCATCTGCTCGATATCCTTGGTCTCGCCCCTGAACCCGCGCACTTGCGCCAGGCCGGTCATGCCAGGCTTGATATTGTGGCGGGCAAAGTAGTCGACGATGTCCTGCGAATACAACGTGTCATGCTGCAATGCATGCGGCCGCGGCCCGACCAGCGACATCTCCCCAGTCAGCACATTGAACAACTGCGGCAGTTCATCCAGGCTGGTGCGGCGGATAAAGGCGCCGACCCGGGTCAGCCGCGGATCATTCTTCTGCGCCTGCTTGACCACGCCCTCTTCCGGCTGGTGGACATGCATGCTCCTGAACTTCCAGATACGGAACGCTTCCCCGGTCCAGCCGGTGCGTTCCTGACGGAAGAACACCGGGCCGCGGCTATCGAGCTTGATGGCCAGGGCAACGGCCAGCAACACCGGCGATGCAAACAGCAGGATCAGCGCCGCCAATACCCTGTCTTCGAGGTTCTTCAGGAACAGGCTCATGCCCGTCAGCGGTGTTTCCGACAAGGTCAGTACAGGAATGCCGGCAATTTCCCGCACGCTATGGTTGATCAGGCGCAACGAGAAGATATCCGGTACCCAGTTCACCGCAATGCACTTGTCGAGCAGCCTCAAATACACATCGTTGATCACCTCGGAGCCACCCAATGGGGTCACCAGGTAGACCGTGCGAATGCCGTAGCGGGCCACGATATCGTCGAGCTCGGCAATATGCCCGAGCACCGGCAGGCGCTGCTTGCCTTCGGGGCTTTCGCGCCCCGGCTCCTCGGCCGCGATCAGCACGCAACCCAGCACCCGCTCACCGAACCAAGGGTTGTTACTGATTTTCTGATACAGGAAATTGGCCAGATCACCGGCGCCAATGATCAGGGCGTTGTCCAGGCGTGCATGGGCGGTAAAACGCTTTTGCAACTCTCGCACGGCAAAATGCAGGAACAACTGGGCGATGTAGCCAATGATGAACAACTGCACGACCAATAGCCGCGAATAGGTTTCGCTCTGCTTGGTCAGGAAGGCCATGACCACCAGCAGGCAAAAGGTTGCCGACCAGGCCTTGAACAGCCGGAAAGCCTTGATGGAGAGCCCGACGTTGGTACGGTAGATTGCATAGTGATCGTAGATGACTGCCAGTGCGCCAACCAGCAACAGCAGCATGATCACGTAATCGGAAGTGATGTAGCCAAACTGGTCGTAGATCAGGTACCAGGCAATACTGGTGACTGCAATTCCATCGAGGCCGGCCTGAATGGCGTTACTTACGCTGCTTCTTCTTTGCAGTAAGGAACGACTGCTTCTGGGTTCGAAAACCATTTCAGACCTCATCGATTTGCGCGTAGCAACTGCCTTGCATCAAACAGCAGTCTTGACAACGGCTCATGCAAAGCCAGTGAAACAGAATCGTGCAGCCCCCAGCCGTTGATCTCACTGTAGCAGCCAACCGCTATCAGTGTGCCCGGAATCACCGCCCGCACGAATGCCGACCGACTCATACGGTGCGCCTGGCGCCCCCTCCGCCCCGGCGGTACAGCAAGGTGCGCAGCAAGAACAACGGGTTGCCCACTACATAGCGCATGAACAAACGCTTCGGCTCGCGCATCAGCCGGTACAGCCACTCCCCGCCAAACCGCCGCAGCCATTCAGGCGCCCGGCTGACCTTGCCGCCAAGAAAGTCCAGGATCGCGCCGCCGCACACGATCAGGCACGGCTCGCCAGTGGCCGCCAGCCTTGCCGCCACCGCCTCCTGCCTGGGCATGCCCATGCCCAGCACGATCAGCTCCGGTTGCTGCTCCCTGGCCAGTTGCAGGTAGGTATCGATGCCGGCAAAGCCATCGTGAACCGACACCGGCACCACCCCGAACAGGGCTGCGCTGCGCTGCACCGCCTGGTCCAGGTAAGGTTGCCGGGTGCCCCAGAACGCGACCCGTCGCCCGCGGTAGGCGGCCATGAGCCGAGGAATGAAGTCGGTACCATTCATGTTGAGCCCAGGTTCAAGCCCCAGCCGGCGATAGAGAATCGCCATGCCGGAGCCGTCGCGCAACAGCACGTCGGCCGCCGACAATGCCTGGTGGTACGCACCATCGCGCACCACCAGGTTCATTGCATGGGCATTGACGAAGCCCAGCACGGTCGCGGCCTGCGGGGCGGCCAGCTGGGCGAGCAGGCGCTGCGCAGCAGCGGCATCAGCCACCACTTCGAGCTTGCCGACCAGGGTGTTCCAGCGTTTCTGCCACTCTGCCATCAGTCTTCATCCCGTTTCGAACGTACCCATTCCACCTGGCGCCTGATCAGGAACCCCAGATACAAGGGGACCTTCCTTGCGGCGTAGAACGGCGCGTACAGCAGCACGGAAAACGGGATCAGTTCGCGACAGAAGCGCGCCCAGGCCAGCACGATGGCAAGGCCCAGCAACGCCAGCGCGCAAAGGGCGATCCACGCAGGTGCCGCCAGGCCGAACAGCAGGTACGCCAGCCAGGCCACAAGGTTAAGCCCGAGCAGGGCCAGTGCGAGCAATGCCAGGGGAGGCACCAGCAGGTCCAGGGTCATGGCCAGCAAGCTGCTGTTACGCTGGGTGATTGCGACCAGCGCACGCCTGGGCGCATCGGCCAGCATCATGCCCAGGTGCCCATGCTCCCAGCGTATGCGCTGGCTACCCAGGCCTCGCTGGCTGGCAGGGAACTGGCTGCTGACCACCGCCTCGGGGCAGAACACTGGCGGCTTGCCCTGCTGGCACAGGTCCAGGCCCAGCTTCAAATCCTCCACCAGGTGCCCATTGGCCAGGTCGATCAAGGCCAGGTCACGCCAGCCGAACGCCATGCCCGCCCCCATCAACTGGCAAGGCAGGCCCAGCCGAGCCCAGCCACGCGGGCGCACCAGGTTCTTGACCCGCCAGGCAAACTCGGCAACCTGCACTTTCAGCCCGGCCCCTGCCGGTGCGCGCATCAGGTACAGCGCCTGCACCGGGCGAGCGACCTCGCGGTAGCACCGCGCCAGGCGCTCGATCGCCCCCTCGCCCACCTGGCAATCGGCATCCACCACGATCACCACCTCGGGCGGCTGCTCGGCCAGGTGGCGCACACCAAAGTCCAGGGCGTAGCCCTTGCCGCGCAACTGCGGGTCGTGACGTTCCACCACTTCGGCACCGGCCTCGCGCGCCAGTTGCGCAGTATCGTCAGTGCAGTTGTCCGCCACCACCAGCAAGCGGTCACCAGGCCGCAACTGCGGGGCAATGCTCGCCAGCGTGGCACGAATGATCGAAGCCTCGTCATGGGCAGGCACCAGCACTGCCACCTGCGGACGAGCGTTGCTGCCCGACGGTTGCGCGCGCGCCGGCAGGCAGGCCATCAGCACCTGCAACAGCAGCAGCAGTACCGGCAACAGGACGATGGCCGCCAGCACGCCCAGTAACCAAGCCAGTACACTCATCATGCGGATGCCTTGAAATAGCCGGCCAGCCTGGCCGCCTCGGTATCGATGTCATGCCGTTGCAGCACACGTTGGCGAGCCGCCTCGCCCATGCGCTGGAGCACTTCGGCAGGTTGCGCCAGGCACTCGGCCATGGCCACCGCCAGCTCGTCCACGGCACCGGCGGGGAACAACCAGCCGTTCTCGCCCGGCCGCACCAGCTCGGGAATGCCTGCCACATAGGTGGTCAGCACTGGCCGGCGCAAAGCCATGGCCTCCATGATCACCACTGGCAAACCCTCGGCAAAGCTCGGCAGCACCAACGCGCGCGCAGCAAGGATTTCCTCGCGCACCTGCGCGCTGCTGATCCAGCCGGTAATGCGTACCTGCTGCTGCAAGCCGTGCCGGGCGATCAACGCCTCGATCTGCCCACGCATCTCACCGTCGCCGGCCAGCACCAGCTCGCAATCGATCGACCGGGCGGCAAGTATCCGCGTGGCTTCGAGCAACAGCAGCTGCCCTTTCTGCTCGCACAGGCGGCCAACACACACCAGGCGCGGCGTCGTGGGCACGCTGACCGGTGCCACTTCATGAAAGCTGCGTTCAAGGCCGCAATGCACCACCTTCACCTTGGCCCATTGGTCGTGTGCCACCCAGCGAAACAACTGGCTGCGCCCGTACGAGCTGACCGCCGCGACAAAAGCGGCACGCCGCACCTTCTCGCCCATGTGCAGGAACTGCGGCTTGTCGAACTCTTCCGGCCCGTGCACGGTAAAGCTGTAAGCTGGCCCACCCAGCACGTTGGCCAGCATCACCACCTCGGTGGAATTGGTGCCGAAATGCGCGTGCACGTGTTTTGCCTCGCCTGCCTGCAACCACTGCAGTACCTGGCAGGCCTCGGCCAGGTAGACCAGGTGGTAGGGCCAGGTGCGGTCGGCCCGCAGGCCAAGGCGCATGGCCAGCAACAGCGCCTGGAAGAACCGCCGCGGCTGCGTGCGCAATACCTGCCAGGCCGGTGGCAGCAAGCCCTTGATGCCACTTCGCAGCACATAACGGGTCCTGTCCTGCTCGCTGGTGTCCTCGGCGTCCTGCAGCTCGGCGTCCCAGCCGCGCAGGGCGATACGCTGCACCTCTACCCCCTGGCGCTCCAGCGCCAGGATCTCACGGCGGATGAAACTGTGGCTGACCTTCGGGTACTGATTGATGAAATAAGCAATGCGCATAGGAATCCAGATCAAGACCCGCGTAATGAACCCTCAGCCCTGTCGCGGCAGCGTCAGCCGTTACTTCAGGCTCCCGCCGATGCCACCTCGTCAGGTGCACTCCCCTGCTTTCCTTGTAGCTCAAGGTTGTCACCGCTGCCTGGTAACGCGGCCTGCAAGCGGGCGAAAACATCGTCGAGCAACGCCTGGCGGCGGCGGTACATCGCCCGTTTCTTCGCCGGTGTGTCCTCTAGCGCCCGCTGTACCGCGGCCAGCGGGAGGGCGAAGAAGTCTGCATGGTTCGACGCAGAAGCCCCGTGTTCACGCCAGATCACGTCGTAATCGGCTGCCAGGTCCTGGCCTTTGTCGTTGCCAAAATACGCGTGCCGATGGTGGCGGCAGGCATCACTGACGGCATACAGGTGCGCCACGCCCAGGGTCCTGGCCAGGCACTTCAACCCCTCGAGCAGCAGGCTGCGGGGGCGTAACCCTTCGAAGTCCTTGGTCAGGTCGCGGTAGATGGCCAGCGAGGTTTCGCTGTCGACACCCTTGTGAATACCCTGCACGGCACCGATGAACAGGCACAGTTCGCCCTGGCTGCGGCACAGGCTGAACGCCAGGGAAGCCACGCGCAGGTCGCCCTGGAACAGGTTCAATACCAGCTCGCCTTCGCGCTTGAACCAGATCGGCCGGTCCAGCACCAGGCGACAGCCCGGCGAATGGCTGGACAGTTCGCACAGCGTCAGGCTTTCGTCCCGCCCCAGCAGCAACAGCGCCGGGAACTGCCCGGCCAGCACTTCGAAGTGCGAAGCCACCACCTCCAGGCGCTGCGGGGCTTCCCAGCATTTGCTGAGGTAGGGCCACTGCACGACACCGATGCAATCCACGCCCAGCCGCTGCAGACCGTGCTGGCCCAGGGCTGCGGTCATGCGCTGCAGGAACGCATTCAGCTCAGGCCATTGCCTGGCAATCTGCAGCGTCAATTTGTACTTGTTGTTCAGCGCCCGCAACGAGTAGCCCGGTTGCAAGGTAAACACGCTTTTCACGATCGTGCCGAGCATCATTGGGCCTCTTTCTCATAGAACTGCACGTAACTTATTGAATTAGCAGAGGCCCTGTGGGAGCAGCTTTAGCCGCGAACACCGGCGCAGCCGGTTCCATGCACCAGGCTGGATTCTTCGCGGCTAAAGCCGCTCCCACAGGGTACGCGGACTGCTTGCGACCTCGGTTCTCTGCGCCACAGCACACCGCAAAGGGCGGGGTGATCTCTCACTTGTACTCGATCAACGCCGATTTGCCGGCCGCGATGCGGTGGCGCAAGAACTTCAGTTGCCCGAGCATTTCCGGGAACTTGCCCAATACCAGAAACACCGCCTGTAGCCAGTTCTCCCGCACCGACTTGCCTCCACGACGGGCCAGGCGTACGGCCTGCAACGGGTACACCAGCAGCAGCAGCAGGCCCCAGCCGCCCACCAGCAGGCAGGCCAGCACGATCACCACGGGGATGCCCAGGCCCCACAGCCAGGCCCGCCGCGACTCGCGCAGCCAGTGCCGCTCCGGCGTGTGACCATGCAGGTAGGCCCCTTCGGCATAGGCGTGACCAGCACGCAGGCTACGCCACCACCATTGGCTGAAACGGGTCATGGCAGCGTCGTGCAGGGTCATCTCGGCATCCAGGCGCCAGACCTTCCAGCCCTTCGCCCGCAGGCGCACGCACAATTCGGGCTCTTCTCCGGCGATCAGCTCGGGGCGGAAGCCGCCGACGGCGGCGAAGGCATCTACCCGCATCAGGGCATCGCCACCACACGCCTTGGCCTCGCCGATGGGGGTGTCCCACTCCAGGTCGCACAACAGGTTGTACACCGACCGTTGGGGGAAGCGCTCGCGTCGGCGGCCACACACCACTGCCACCTCAGGATGCTGGTGGAGAAATGCCTGCCCCGTGGCCAGCCAGCCGGCATCCACCTCACAATCGCCATCGACGAACTGCACCAGGTGCATCGACGGCAGCAGCCGTTGCAAGGCAGCAAAGCCTTCGTTGCGCGCGCGCGCGGCGGTGAACGGGGTGCCCATGTCCAGAGCCAGTACCTCCATCCCCAGGCTGCGGGCCAAGTGCGGTGAACCATCGGTTGAGCCCGAGTCGACATACAGGACCTTTTCCGCACCCTGCAGCAGCGAACGCAGGCAACGCTCCAGGCGCTGGCCTTCATTACGGCCAATCACCACCACACCGATCCCGCTCGCCATGGGCCTCACTCGACGGGCACCGTGGCGGCCGGTTGCCTGGCCTTGATGATGGCCGGCACCCCCACCGCCAGCGAGTTGTCCGGCACATCCACCAGCACCACGGCATTGGCACCGATGATCACGTTGTTGCCGATGCGGATGCTACCCAGCACCTTGGCCCCGGTGCCGATATCGACGTTGTTGCCGAACACCGGTGCAACCGGTTCGCTGACGTTCTTCAGGCCCACCACCACGCCATTGCGGATGCGGCAGTCATCGCCGAACCGGGCATAGCCGCTGATGACGATGCCGCCAAAATGGTCGATAACGAAGTTGCGGCCGATCACCGCTTCGCACGGCAGCTCCACACCCGTGATGATCTGCACGAACTTGTAAAGGATCTTGTAGATGAGCGAAAACAGCTTGCGCAGCAGTGCCGGGCGCACGCCATAGCGCCAGCGGCCGAAACGGTACACCAACAACACCCAGAAGCCCTGGGCGCCCCAGTCGCCACCATGGGCACGCAGGTCGGCACGTACATTCTCGAACATGGCTCCACCTACCTTGTCGGTTGGCTGGCGTACCGGGTCTTGAACAACAGTGACCAGGTCGCCCGACAGTGACGCCAGCAGGCCTGTATTGCGCCCCGCCCGCGTCGTTTCAACAGCGCCTTGAGTGCCAGCACCAGGTCGCCCAGGGTGACCAGCAGCATGTGCAGGGCAAGCCCCGCCAGCCCGTGATGCTTGCGGAAGTACAGCAGCTCGCTTTCGATCTGGTATGACGAGATCTGCCGGCTGGCCGCCTCCAGCTCGGCCACCGACCTGGAACTTTCCCCACCGATGTGCACCACCGTGGTGTGCGGGTAGAACACCACTTTCCAGCCCGCCGCCTTCACCCGCTTGCAGTGGTCGACTTCCTCGTAATAAAGAAAGTAGCGCGGGTCGAACAGGCCCACCTGGTCCAGCACTTCGCGGCGCACCAGGTAGAAGCAGCCAGGCAGCCAGTCGCATTCACGGACCGAGGCGTGGTCCCAGTTCATTTCGTCGACCATCTTCAAGCCCGGGAAGAAGCGCCCCAGCCCGGTACGCCCGACGAACACGTTGAGCGGTGTGGGAAAGTAGCGGCAGCTGGGCTGCAGGTCGCCGTCGCGGCCCTCCAGGCGCACCCCCAGCACCCCGCATTCAGGGTGGGTGTCCATGTAGTCGAGGGTTTTCTGCAGGGAGTCTGGGGCGACAAAGGCATCGGTATTCAGCAGCAAGGCGTACTTGCCCTTCAGGTGCGCCAGCAACTGGTTATTGGCCCGGCCGAACCCCACGTTCTGCTTGTTGCTCAGCAGCAGCGCTTGCGGGCACACCTCGGCCATGCGCTGCAGCGAGTCATCGACCGAGGCGTTGTCCACCACCAGGTAGCTGGCCAGCCGTTCGCTGTCGGCCCGGCGCAGCGCGTCGAACATCGGCCGCAGCAGCCCGGCCGTGTTGAAGTTGACCACCATGACGTCCACAGGTTTGCTAGCCATGGTTGCCATCCCCGAAGAAGTACTGGCGCCTTTGCGCCATCAGCAGCGGCTCCAGCTGCGGGTCATAGGCGCCATTGCGCTGCTTGATCAGGTCGATCCACGGGTAGGCCTCGCAACGTGCCTCGACCCGTTTGATCAACGCCTCGGTGGTGCAGATGAACTCTGCCGGGTTGCCACCAAACACCGTGCCCGGCGGCACGTCCTTGGTCACCACGGAACCGGCGGCCACGATCGACTCAGGGCCGATGGTCACGCGGGGCATGACGATCGCACCATGGCCGATGAAGCAATTGTCCTTGATGTCGATGAAACCGACCGAGTCCAGATGCTTGCCGAAGCGATGTTCGATCAGCAATACCACCCCGTCGTGACCGATCAGCGTGCAGTCGGACAGGCCCACACTGTTGCCGATGCGAACCAGCGAGGGGTCGAGGAACTTGCAGCCTGTATTGACATAGAAGTTGCTGCCTACCGAGTGAAAGTTGCCCCAGCGCGTCAGGTAGGCCCCCCACTCAAGCCCGGAAGGCTTGCAGAACTTCCTGTAAAACGAGCTTCCTCGCCCCGTTGCGTGGACATAGTGCGTCACTGCCTTGCGTATCCATCCTTTCATGCTGCCCGCCTCGCAATCAAAGCAATCTGGACTGTTCCTGAGGCGCATCCGGTCTCGTTCTTGTGGGTGCTGACCGCAGCGCACTCAACCCATGTACAACCTGCATCAAGCCACGGCGTCCCTGGCCGAACTCATCCTGGCATCGAGGTGGTCGGCCAGGCGTACCGCAAACTGCAGCAGCGGCATGGTCGGGTTGGAAGCGCCACCCGTGGCAAAGATGCTGCTGCCGGCGACGTAAAGGTTCTCGGTGCCGAACACCTTGCAGTTGCTGTCGACAACACCGAATTGCGCCGACGATGCCATGCGCGTGGTCCCCATGTGGTGGGCATGCGGCGACAACTTCAGCGGTATCGAGGTGTCATAAACGAAGTCGTTGAGCTTGACGAAGCCCAGGTTCATGTCAGCCCACTGCTTGGCCAGTTCGCTGCCAATGCACTTGATGGTGTGGCGGTCATCTGCGGTCAGTGCCCAATTGACATTGACCTTGGCCACGCCCAGTGCGTCCTTCTCATCCAGCAGCGAAACGCGGCTGTGCAGGTTGGGGAACTGCTCGATCATGGTGCTGATCACGCCGTCACCGGGGCAACTGAACCTGGCCACGAAGGCGATCTTGCTGGCAACCCCCATGTCACAGGCCAGGCTCTCCAGAAAATGCTTGACCTCGGCAGTACGACCATAGGTTTGCACATCGGCCAGCAAGGCGGCCCGGACATTGCCTTTACCTGCCTTGTATTCGTCAACGAAGGCATCGGTGGTGTAGTACTCGCGCGGCTCAGGGGCCAGCCCCGACTTGAGGATGAAGGTGCCAAGGTCAATGTTCAGATGCTCCATGAAGCAGCCGCCAACCAGCCCATCCTTGCTCACGACCCCGGCCGCCACCAACGACTCACTGTTGAGCAGTTGCCGGGCATTCTCGATGGCACCGGTGGCCAGCACGAAGTTTCTCGCAACCAGGCGCTGGCGATTGCACTCGTAATCGGACAGTACGACTGCAGCCAGGTGGCCGGAGGCCTGGTCAAACTCCAGGTTCACGCAATTGCAGTTGATGAATACATCCAGGCCTTGGGTCTGCTCAAGGGCCGTGGCGTATTTTTGCGCAAAGCGCGTTGGCGGGCTGAGCAGAAAGCGGTCTGGCTCGAAGTCACCGCCGTCCAGGCCAGTATTCAACGCCTGAAAATCCGACCCGGGCGGCAGGTCGACGATGTCCATGGCTGCTGGCAGGTAGCCCGCGATTTCCGAATAGGGGATGGGCCAGCCAGGCAAGTCGCCAAGGGGGGGTATGGAGAAGTCCGAGGGGCTGAACGGGCGGCAACGGCCGGCCCAATGGTTGGATGTTCCGCCCAGGTAACGTAGGCGAGCCTCCTTGGCATACAGCTCCAGGCCGGTGGACGCACAGGCGTACAAGGCTTGCGAGTTCGCCGAGTACTCACGCCCGCCGCCTTCGGCAAGCAGTACGCTCCAGCCGGCGGCGGCCAGGCGCAAGCCCAGGGTGATACCCGCCGGGCCGGCGCCAATGATGCAGACATCGTAGCTGTCGCGCAGTACCTTCTGCTGCTGATAGTCCTTGATCATGCGGGTTCGTTCCGGAAGTAACGGGACGGCAATACCCAGCCGTTGATCACTACGAACCCGGACTTGTCGGCAGGTTGACTGGCAACGGCTGCCTTAGCGCCGAACACCGCACCACCAACGCCCAGCAAGACACAACTCTGGAGAAAGCCTCTACGACCCAACTGCGCAGTACAAAAAGTAAGCTTCCCCATGATCCTGTTACCTGTATCTTTGAAAATTTCACCCAGCAAGCCGCATTACAGCCAGTTGAAAAAGGCTGTCAGCAGCGCCCCGCAAAGCGCCCCGACCAGTAGCATCGGCAGCACCACCAGCTCACGTTTGAGGCTGAAGATATCCAGTTTGCAATTCACATACACGATCAGCACCAGAGTTGGCACGGCATGCAGGGCAACCCCCCAGATCGCCCAGTCCACACCGCCAATCGCCAGCAACAGCGGTAGCAGCCCCCACAGCGAGACCAGGCGGATGATGTTGTCCATGGCCTGGTACTTGGTCAGGCCCAGGGCAATCCACACCTGATGAGCCAAGGTATAGCGCAATGTGAGGAACGACAGCGAAAGAATCGCCAGCATCGGGCCGGCTTCACGGTAGCGGTCGTCGTACATCCAGCTGATCAGCAGCGGGCTGGCGGTCAGGAAGCCGCCACAGATGAACAGCACCAGCAGGTCGACCAGCAGACGGAAGCGGTGATACAGCGCCTTCAGGCGCTCCTTGTCGTCGGCCCGGGCCGCTTCGCTGAAGGCGGGCAGCGCCACGGCCCCGAAAATTTTCATCAGCGCGGTCTGCACGGCACCGAGGATCAGCACGGCAATCGAATACACCCCCAGTTGTGCCGCCGTCATGCTGGCGCCAAACCACATGCGGTCACCGTACATGGCCAGCACGCCGACCATCGACGACAGCAGAATCCAGCGGCCAAACACGATCAGTTCGTTCAGCGCGCTGCGGTCCCACTGCAGGCGGTTGCTGTGCCCCTTGAGGGCGGTGTGGCCCAGCAGGGTCCAGGCCAGGGCCGACACCAGACCGGCGATCACCAGCGCCCAGACCGAGTGCGTCAGGTAGCCCAACACCAGCATCACCGCCAGGCCGACCAGCTGCGAGGCCAGGTCGACCAGCACCACACGCTTCTGTTGGAAAGTTCGTACCGCCACATCTATCTTGGTGGACTGGAACCCCCAGATCACCGCCGACAGCCCGGTCGCCGCCAGTACCATCGGTAACACCGGTTCGGCATAGGTGGAGCCCGCCGGCCACAGCTCGGCCAGCTGGGCAAGCCAGGCCCCCAGGGCTAGCAGCAAGGTCAGGGCAAACAGCACGAAGCCGCGGATGATCTGCACGGTCCATGCGGTATTGAGAAAATGCGGATCGTCACCGCGATGGCTCTGGATGATGTTCTGGCGCAGGCCGACATCGGACAGCAAATGCAGGAGTACCGAAACGGTGGTGGCGATGACCATCACCCCGAACATTTCCGGCAGCAGCAAGCGGGCCATGACCAGGTTGCCGCCAAGGCGCATCACCTGTGACGCCACCTGTGCAACCAGGTTCCACGACCCGGCCCTGAGGGCCCGCTTGCGCAGGCTCGCGGTGGCAGACACATCAATCGACGGCATGACGTCAATCTCTGACTGATTGGCTAAAAGGTCACTATAGTTTCAATCAGCCACGATGCTAGCCGTTGCCCACCGACGCAAAGGTGTACATAGCCAATGCCTGAACATTTTCGTGCGTTGATCGTCATCCTGTTTCTGGCAAGCGTGGTCTTCCTGCTGGCGCGGCGGCCTGCCACCGACCTGATTCCGCTGAGCGACTTCAAGCGCCGGCGCAACCTGTGGTTCCTGCTGACCTTGCTGGCCTTCGTCTCGCACAGTTTCTGGCTTTACCTGGGTGCGGGCGCCGTCATCCTGTTTATCGCCGGGCGCCGCGAGCACAACCCCATGGCGCTGTTCTACATGCTGCTGTTCCTGATCCCGCCAGCTTCGGTGCAAGTGCCCGGGTTTGGCGTGGTCAATTACCTGGTCGACCTCAACCATATCCGCCTGCTGACCCTGTGCGTGCTGTTGCCGGCGGCACTGGCTCTGCGCCGGCAAGGCGACACCCTGCGTTTCGGCCGCACCTGGCCCGACAGACTGCTGGCGGCCGGCCTGCTACTGATGAGCGTGCTGTACCTGCGCGAAACCACCCTGACCGACACCCTGCGCCAGACGCTGTACCTGTATGTCGACGTGTTCCTGCCGTATTACGTGGCCAGCCGTGGCCTGCGCCAGATCAGCGACTTCAAGGACACACTGCTGGCCTTCGTGCTTGCCTCCTTCGTCCTGGCCCTGATCGGCGTGGCCGAGTACGTGCGCCACTGGCTGCTGTACAGTGCCCTGGTCGACGCCATGGGCGTGCCGTGGAGCATGTCCGGCTACCTCAGCCGTGGCGGCTCGCTGCGTGCCAGCGTCACCACCGGGCAGGCGATTGCGCTGGGCTATGTGATGAGCGTCGCCATCGGCCTGTTCCTGTTCGTCCAGGGTTATGTGCGCAGCACCCTGCAGCGGGTGCTGGGCGCCCTGCTGCTGGCCGCCGGGTTGTTCGCGCCACTGTCCCGTGGCCCGTGGATCGGCGCCGTGGTCATCGTGGTGGTGTTCATCGCCCTGGGCAAAGGTGCGGTCAGGCGCCTTGCGCTGCTGGCCGCGGCCGGCATGCTGGCCCTGCCCCTGCTGACCATCGTTCCCGGTGGCGACAAGGTTCTGGACCTGTTGCCGTTCATTGGCAGCCTCGAAAAGGAGAACATCACCTACCGCGAACGGCTGATGGACAACTCGTGGATCGTCATCCAGCGCAACCCGCTGTTCGGCTCGTTCGACTTCCGCAACACCCCGGAAATGCAATCGATGATCCAGGGTGAAGGCATCATCGACATCGTCAACACCTATATCAACCTGGCACTGCGGATCGGGCTGGTCGGGCTTGGCCTGTTCGTGGCGTTCTTCGCCACCGTACTGCACGGCATCCGCAAGGCCATGCGCAGTTTCCCCGACAAGGACGACGAGCGACGCCAGCTCGGCCGGGTATTGCTGGCGACACTGATCGGCATCCTGGTGATCATCTTCACCGTCAGCAGCATCACCTTCATCCCGGTGGTGTACTGGTCTGTCGCCGGGCTGGGCGTGGCCTACGTCCAGATGGTCCGCAGGCTGCAGAACAGCCAGGCCATCGCGCTGGCCGACCCCGGCCTTCAACCCAGGTAATGCCCATGAACGTGCTCACCCTGCGCTGCCCAGGTTTTCCAACCCTGCTGCGAGTATCGGCCATTGCTGGCCTGGCCTTGCTGCCGCTCACCAGCTGGGCATCGGCGTGGCAAGTCAGCGTCGATGAACAGAATGGCCTGCCCATGGTGACCCACGGTGGTGGGCCGGTGATGAAAGCCAAGTTCGACTTCTGGGCGGCCAACTGGAGCTGGACGGGCTTCGCCACCGCGTTCAAGGTCAATGGCCCCTACCACTACACGCTGCAAGGCAAGAACAAAGCGCTGGACTTCGACCTGGCGGCGGATATCCGCAAGGCACAGGCGCAAACCCTGAGCTGGGCCTTCGACCTCGACGCCCATAGCCGCCAGGCCGGGGTGATGGGTGGCGGCATGGTGTTCCAGTTCGACCCGGCGCAAATTGCCGGGGACATGGGCGCCCCGCAACTGCTGCCCGGCAACCGTGGCTGGTCGTGGGGCAAGACTGAACAGGGCCGGCGCATCGAAATGCGCTTCGACCCGCCACTGGCCAAGGTGTATTTCGAGCGCGGCAACCCGTCCGAACTGCGTGCGTTCATCTACAGCGACCCGATCAGCGCTGGCCGGCAGCAGATCAAGGCGGTGCTCAACATCACCGGCGACATCGACCTGGGGCCCACGCCCAGCGAACGCTTCGGCCTGGTCGACCCCGTCGGTTGGCCCGACGACCAACTGGACTGGCGCACCTCGCCAGTGGACCTGTCGTTCCTCAATGCCGCGGAAAAGCCTGCCGGCAAGCGCGGCTTCGTCAAGGCCGTCGGCGAACAGCTGATGTTCGAGGACAACACCCCGGTGCGCTTCTGGGGCACCAACCTGTCCGCCTATTCGTTGTTCAAGAGCCCCGACGAAGAAATCCGCCAACAGGCCAAGCGCCTGTCGGCACTGGGTTTCAACCTGGTGCGCCTGCACCACCACGACTCGCCATGGGTCAGCCCGAACGTGTTTGGCGACGGCTCGCTGGTGCGCGATACCCAGCAACTCAGTGCCGAATCGCTGCGCAAGCTCGACCTGTGGATCAAGGCACTCAAGGACGAAGGCGTCTATATCTGGCTGGACATGCATGTGCAGCGTGCGCTTACCGCCAATGACCACATCGATGACTTCAAGGAACTGGCCAAGGGAGAGGAAAGCGTTGACCTGAAGGGTTACGCCTATGTGAACAACAGTATCCAGAACGCGATGAAACGCTTTGCCGAGCAGTACCTGACCCATGTGAACGAATACACCGGCCTTGCTTACAAGGACGACCCGGCCATCGCTGCCGTGCTGCTCACCAATGAGAACGACCTCACCCAGCATTATGGTAACGCCCTGATGCCGAACAAGGACGTACCGCGTCACAGCGGGCGCTACATGGAGGCGGCCAAAGCCTTCGCCAAACGCTATGACCTGCCCACCGATCTCACCTGGCGCGCCTGGGAGCATGGCCCTTCAAAGCTGTTCCTCAACGACCTGGAACAACGCTTCAACGCCGACATGATCGCCCACCTGCGCGGCCTCGGTGTGAAAGTGCCGATCGCCACCACCAGTACCTGGGGCGGCAATGGCCTGAGCGCGCTGCCGGCACTGACCGCAGGCGATATCGTCGACGCCCATAGCTACGGCGCCAATGGCCAACTGGAGAAGAACCCGTTGAGCAGCGACGGCATGATCGACTGGATCGCCGCGGCCCAGGTGGTCGGCAAGCCGCTGACTGTCACCGAGTGGAACGCCGAGCCCTTCCCGCTACCCGACCGCCACTCGCTGCCGCTGTACGTGGCCGGCACCGCCGCTCACCAGGGTTGGGACGCCATGCTGCAGTACGCCTACAGCCAGCAGGCCTTCAACCCAGGCTGGCGTACGGCGGATAACTGGCACGCGTACAACGACCCGGCGATGATCGCCACCCTGCCCGCTGCCGCCCTGCTCTATCGCCGTGCGGATGTGAAGCCTGCCACTACCCGCTACGTGTTCGCGCCGACGCCCGCCACCCTGTACAACCAGGAGGTCACCCCACGCAACTCGCCGCTGCTGCGCACGGCCATGGAAAAGGGCCAACTGCAGATCGCCCTGCCACAGACGCCGGAGTTGCCCTGGCTGAAACCCGCCGCCATCCCCGCCGGTGCGCAGGTGCTGCACGACCCGGGGCAGTCCCTGCTGCCAGCCGACGCCACGGAGGCAGTCAGTGACACGGGTGAACTCAAGCGCAACTGGCAACAGGGCATCTACACCATCGACACACCGCTGACCCAGGCCGCGACCGGCTGGCTGGGAGGTCGCTCGATCAGCCTCGACGCCATTCAGGTGCAAGCACAAACGCCGTACGCCAGCGTCGTCGTGCAAAGCCTGGACGGCAACCCCCTGGGCCAGTCGCGCGAGCTGCTGGTGTCGCTGGGCACCCGTGCCGTGCCCAAGGCCGATGACAAGACACCGTTCAACGTCGAGCCGCTTGCCGGCACCCTGAGCATCAAGGCGCCTGCTGGCCTGAAGCTGTTCGCCCGGGATGCACAGGCACAGTTGAAACCGTTGCCGATGGCTTACCAGGATGGGCGCTACAGCATCACGTTCGACGGCAAGTACATGTCCAACTGGCTGTTCTTGAAATAGGGTATATGGCCATCTACCCTCACAACAGACCTGTAGCTGAAAAGCGCGGCTGTACAACAGCAGAGTCCAGGAGGCATGGATGAAGTTTCTGGTTGTCGGTGGCGCAGGCTACATTGGCTCGCACATGGTCAAGCACCTGCTCGGTGCAGGCCATGAGGTAGTGGTGGCGGACCTGGTCTCGCCCGGCCCCGGCATCCAGTGGGCGAAACTGGACATCGCCGACGAACCCGCCCTGGATGTGCTGTTTGGCGTTTGCCGTTTCGATGCCGTGTTCCACTTTGCCTCGTTCATCCAGGTGGGCGAGTCGGTCAGCGTGCCCGGCAAGTACTACCAGAACAATGTCGCGGCCACCCTTGCCCTCCTGCAGGCCATGGTGAATGCCGGTATCAGGTACCTGGTGTTTTCTTCCAGTGCTGCGGTTTACGGCAACCCGCAGTATGTGCCGATCGACGAAGCGCATGCCAAGGGGCCGATCAACCCGTATGGGCTGAGCAAATGGATGGTCGAACAGATTCTCGAGGACTTCGACCGGGCCTACGGCTTGAAGTCGGTATGCCTGCGTTACTTCAATGCCGCGGGTGCTGACCCGGAAGGCCAGTTGGGCGAGTGCCATGACCCGGAAACCCACCTGATCCCGCTGATCCTGCAGGCTGCTTCGGGCCGGCGTGAGGCGGTGACGGTTTTTGGTCGGGATTACGATACGCCGGATGGCACCTGTATCCGTGACTACGTGCATGTGGCCGATCTGGCGACGGCGCATGCGTTGGCGGTGGAATATCTACTGGCGGGTGGCGAGCGCACTGCGTTCAACCTGGGCAATGGCCTGGGCTTTTCGGTGCAGCAGGTGATCGATACGGCCCGGGCGGTGACCGGTCGGCAGATCAAAGCCCTTGACGCGCCGCGCCGAGCTGGTGACCCGCCACGGCTGGTGGCAGATGCGAGCAAGGCGCTGCAGGTGCTGGGCTGGCGGCCGGAGTTTGCCTCGCTGGAGCAAATTGTGCGGCATGCGTGGCAGTGGGAGTTGCAGTATCCCTGGGCTGCGCGCCAGACCTGAGGTTCGGAAGGCGCTGCGCCTCCCTGTGGGAGCGGGTTC
>NZ_JAMBDI010000031.1:0-55798 GCF_036858055.1 Pseudomonas sp. SF2
GCGGGCAAGCCCGCTCCCACACGGACCGCGCAGGATCAGAAGTCGTCTTCGACTTCGCCATCCTTGACCTTGAACTCGCGGTTCTGCAGGTAGGCATTGCGAATGAAGATGTACTTGTCACCCTGGATCAGCTTCTCGGCCGACAGCAGGTCGGCGCGGGTGTCGATGATGTCCAGGGCGAAGATCGAGTTGCGCGTCGGCACATGGTCGATGTAGCGGTAGGGTTCGGTGTAGGTGTCCGGGTACTTGGCCACGCCGTCACGCACGGTGCTCGGCCCCAGCAGCGGGATGACCACGTACGGGCCGCTCGGCACGCCCCAGTAGCCGAGGGTCTGGCCGAAGTCCTCGTCGTTGCGCTGCAGGCCCATCTTGGTGCCCACGTCGAAGAAGCCGCCCAGGCCGAAGGTGGTGTTGACGATCAGCCGCGCCGTGTCCACGCCCGCCGCATGGGGCTTGAACTGCAGCAGGTCGTTGGCCAGGTTGGTCACGTCACCCAGGTTGCGGAAGATGTTGTGGATGCCATCTTCGAGGAACTGCGGGGTGACCGCCTGGTAGCCCTTGGCCAATGGCTTGAGGGCATAGGTGTCGAGGGTATCGTTGAACCGGAAGATCGGGCGGTTGACCGCTTCCCAGGGATCTTCCTCGGTGGCGGCCTGGGTGGCTGCCACGGGCGCCAGCAGCATGCTGGCGCAGACACAGGCCTGGGTGACTCGTTCGATCACACTGGCACCGATCCTACGCATAGGTGTTTCTCCATCGAATTTCTCGGCCGCAAGCGCAAACGGGTCGCGCTGCTGTACGGCGGCAGTATAGAGGCTTGCGGGCTGATAAACAGCTTTACACATCTCTGCTCAATATTTTGTGAACAACTGTTGCGCGGCGCCCGCTGTCACAGGGTGGTAACAATCGCCGAATAGCCTGCGGACTATTTGAGGGAAGTTGCCATGGACGCTGCACCCGCCTTCACCGCTGTGCTGTTCGGCTTGCGCGGCTGCCTTGTGCAAGCCGCCAATGGTGGCGCCCCCTCCCCCGCACCCGGCGCCCTGGCCACCCTTGCCAGCCTGCGCCAGCGCCAGGTGCCGTGCATCTGGCTGGATGACCTCGACGCCAGCCAAAGCAGGCGCCTGGCCCACGTTTTGCCTGCCTGGCTGCCGGGGCATTCGGTGAACGGCGTGCGCTGGCCGGCGCCGCACGCCTGCTGGCAGGCCCTGATGACGCTGGACAGCGAACGCCTGGACGGCTGTGTGCTGGTCAGCGGCGACCCACGCCTGCTGCAATCTGGCCTCAATGCGGGGTTGTGGACGGTAGGGCTGGCCGCCTGCAGCCCGTTCTGCGACCGCAGCTCGCGGCAGTGGCAAGCCATGACCCCGCAGGAACAGGACCTGGCCCGTGGCAAGGCGACGCTGGAACTGTTCAGCCTGGGCGTGCACTCGGTGATCGACCACCTCGAAGCGCTGGACACCTGTCTGCAGGACATCGCCCAGCGCCGGCGCAAGGGTGAAAAACCCTGATACAGCACCTTTGACACGGATCATGCAAAGCAACGGCAGGTGGATTACGCTGAAGACAGGCCAGAACCTTTGCCGCTTCGCTGAGGTCCATGGCTTGCCAAGCCATTGATGGAGAACTGCCAATGCCTGCCCGCGAATTGCAAGAGCGCCTGAACAGCTTGCGCGAGCAACTGGAACGCAACGTGCCGCTTTCGGACGAGGAGATGGCCGCGCTGCACGAAGAAGCGCGCCAGATCGAGGCGCAACTGAAGCTTGAGGAAGCCACGCCAGACCATAATCTGGTGGACGGCGTGAACCTGGCGATCGAACGCTTCGAGGCCGACCACCCCGACCTCACCGCCACCCTGCGCAGCATTGCCAACTCGCTGCACAGCATGGGGATCTAGAAGTACCGGGGCCGCTTTGCGGCCCTATCGCGACACAAGGCCGCTCCCACAGGTACAGCGCAAGCCTCGGATCTTGCGCTGTACCTGTGGGAGCGGCCTTGTGTCGCGATAGGGGCGCGAAGCGCCCCCAGCGTACTTGAACCTTACTGGCGAACCAGGCGCTGGTTCTCCGGGCTGATCGCCCCAGTGCTGCGATACGGGTTGATATCCAGCCCACCCCGGCGCACATAGCGCGCATACACCGTCAAATGCTCCGGCTGCAGCAGGTTCTTCAGGTCCAGGTAGATCCGCTCCACACACTGCTCATGGAAGTCGGCATGCTGGCGGAAGCTGATCAGGTAGGTCAGCAGGCTGGCATGGTCCAGCGCCCTGCCCTTGTACTCGACCACCACGCTACCCCAGTCCGGCTGGCCGGTGACCGGGCAGTTGGACTTCAGCAGGTGGCTGTGCAGGGTTTCTTCCACCTGCCGCTGCGGGTTGCAGTGCAGCAGCTCTGGCTGCGGCTGTTCGTAGTTGCTGATGGCAACGTCCAGCACATCGATGCACTGCCCTGGCAAGGCCACCACGCCTTGGGCCTCGACCTCACCCAGGGTGCGCACCTTCACGCCAACCGGCTTGCCGGCGGCGGCGGACAGGTCTTTTTCCAGGCACGCCTGCAGCTCGCCAGGCGAGGCGAACACCGTCTGGTTCAGCGAGTTCAGGTACAGCTTGAACGACTTGGACTCGATGATGTTCGGCGAATCGGCGGGGATGGCGAACTCGCCGATCGCCACCACCGGCTTGCCCGATGGCAACAACCAGCTCAGCTCGAAGCAGTTCCAGTAATCCACACCCTGCCAGGGCAAGGTCTGGGCGGTAACGCCCAGCTCGGCCCACTTGGCGGCACGCGGAATCGGGAACAGCAGCTCCGGGGAGTAAGTGGCAATGTATTCGCTGGACTTGCCCAGCGGGGAATGTTCGGCAGCGGGATGCATGGAAACTGACCTGAAGGTTCGAAATTGCCCCTAGTCTACCGGTTTTGCCCCCTGCCTTGCAGCGCAAGTCAGCGGGATTACAACTTCGTCAGTTTGGGGCGAGCAGGTGCATCGTCACGTATCATCTCAGCATCACCCGGTCCCTGTGGGAGCGGGTTCACCCGCGAACACCGGCAAAGCCGGTGCCATGCACCGTGTTGAATTCTTCGCGGGTAAACCCGCTCCCACAGGGCTTTGCGCCGCTTGCTGGAGTCAATTCACCCAATGAAACTGCTGATCGTCGAAGACCAGGCCCGTACCGGCCAGTACCTGAGCCAGGGCCTGAACGAGGCCGGCTTCGCCACCGAACTGGCCACAGATGGCGAGACCGGCCAGTTCCTCGCCCTGACCGGCGACCACGACCTGCTGATTCTCGATGTGATGCTGCCCGGCCGTGACGGCTGGCAGATCCTCCAGGCCGTGCGCCAGGCCGGCCTGGACACCCCGGTGCTGTTCCTCACCGCCCGCGATGCCGTGGAAGACCGGGTACACGGCCTGGAGCTGGGCGCCGATGATTACCTGGTCAAGCCGTTCGCCTTCTCCGAACTGCTGGCCCGGGTGCGCAGCCTGCTGCGCCGGGGCACCAGCCCCAGCCAGGACACCACCCTGGGCCTGGCCGACCTGCGCCTGGACCTGATCCGCCGCCGCGCCGAGCGCGCCGGCCAGCGCATCGACCTGACCGCCAAGGAGTTCGCCCTGCTTGAACTGCTGCTGCGCCGCCAGGGCGAGGTACTGCCCAAATCGCTGATCGCCTCGCAGGTGTGGGACATGAATTTCGACAGCGACACCAATGTGATCGAAGTGGCAATCCGCCGCCTGCGTCTGAAGATCGACGACCCGCACCCCAACAAGCTGATCCACACCGTACGCGGCATGGGCTACGTACTCGAAGAGCGCGCGGAGTGATGCGCCGGGTCTCCCTCGGCAACCGCCTGGCCCTGCTGTTCGCCGCCTGCACCGCCGCTGTCTCGCTCGGCGCCGGCCTGATATTCAGCCGGGCCAGCGAGCAGCACTTCGTCGAACTGGACCAGCAACTGCTGGACTCGCGCCTGTCGCTGTTCCGCACCCAGCTGGCCGGTATCACCACCCCGGCCGAACTGCAGGCGCGCCTGCCTGAACTGCGCGATGAACTGGGCCACCAGGCCGACCTGGCCCTGCGCATCAACGGCAGCGACGGCGCCACCTGGTTCGAAAGCCGCACAGGCCTGCCCCTGGCACCGCTGCCCGACGGACTGGCAACCCTGCACGCGCAAGGCACCGACTACCGCAGCCTGGCCGTGCACCTGGCGCAAGGCGCCCCGCAGTCGCCACAGCTGACCCTGTACCTCGACATCACCCACCACCAGCATTTCCTGCAGGGCATGCAACGGTTGATCTGGCTGACGGTAGGGCTGTCGGCGCTGGCCACCGCGCTGCTCGGTGCCTGGGCTGCACGCCGCGGGCTGCGCCCGTTGCGGCAGATGGGCCAGGTGGCCGCCAGCGTATCGGCGCGCTCGCTCACCACCCGCCTGCCGGTGGCACAGATGCCCGAAGAGCTGGCCGAGCTGGCCGGCAGCATGAACGCGATGCTGCAGCGCCTGGACGATGCCTTCCAGCGCCTCTCGGCATTCTCCGCCGACATCGCCCACGAACTGCGCACGCCGCTGTCCAACCTGCTGACCCACACCCAGGTCACCCTCACCCGCCCGCGCAGCCTCGAAGAGTACCGCGAGGCCCTGCACGGCAACCTCGAGGAGTTGCAATGGATGGCGCAGATGATCAACGACATGCTGTTCCTGGCCAAGGCCGACCACGGCCTGCTGGTGCCGGGGCAAACACCGCTGGTGCTGCATGACGAGGTGGATGCGTTGATGGAGTACTACGCGCCGCTGGCAGAGGACAGCGGTGTGCAGATGCTGCGCGAGGGTCAGGCGCTGCTGCAGGGCGACCGGCATATGCTGCGCCGGGCGCTGTCCAACTTGCTGGACAACGCCTTGCGCTTTACCCCGGCGGGAGGGCAGATACGAGTGACCTTGGGGCCAGGGCTGAGGATTAGCGTGGCCAATACCGGAGCGGCTATCGAACCGGCTGCGTTACCGCGGTTGTTCGACCGCTTCTACCGGGTGGACCCGGCACGGCGGGAAGGCAGTAGCGAGCATGCCGGGTTGGGGTTGGCGATTACCCGGTCGATCGTGCAGGCCCATGGCGGACACATCAGGGCGGAGTGTGCGGACGGATGGACGCGATTCGTGATCGACTTCACTGAAGATCGGTGACATCAGGGCTGGCACGCCACCCTGTGGGAGCGGGTTTACCCGCGAACACCGGCGCAGCCGGTGCCATGCACCGTGCTGGAATCTTCACGGGTAAACCCGCTCCCACAGAGCCGCTCGATAAGCTGAAGTAGACATTAAACCGCCAGGCCAATCGCCGGCTGCACCTGCGATGCCCGATAAGCCGGGTAAATGGTCGCCAGGAAGCTCATCACCAACCCGGCCGTGCAGATGATCGCCACATCGCCCCACTGCAACTGCGACGGCAAGCTGCTGACGAAGTACACATCCGAAGTAAAGATGTGCTGCCCGCTCACCCGCTCCAGCCAACCGACGATCTGGCTGACGTTGAACGCCGCGATCACCCCCAGCACGCCACCGATCAGCGTACCGACAATGCCGATCAGGCTGCCCTGGACCATGAACGTACCCATGATCTGCGCCGGCGTGGCGCCCAGGGTGCGCAGGATGGCGATGTCCGGCCCCTTGTCGTTCACCACCATCACCAGGGTGGCGATGATGTTGAACGCGGCCACCGCAATGATCATCATCAGCAGCAGGCCGATCATGGTCTTTTCCATCTTCATGGCGCTGAACAGGCTACCCTGGGTATGCGACCAGTCATCGGCGCGGTAGGCGTCGCCGAGCCCGGCAGCGATGGCCTTGGACACCTGTGGCGCGGCATACAGGTCGTGCAGTTTCAGGCGCACGCCCTGCACCTGGCCCGGCGCCCAGCGCTGCATGGCGCCAGCATCGGCCACGTGAATGTAAGCCTGCGAGCCATCCAGCTCGGCACCGACCTTGAAGATGCCGACTACGGTCAGGCGCTGCATGCGCGGGGTGATGCCGCCCGGCTCCTTGCTGATTTCCGGCACGATCAGGGTCAGTTTGTCGCCGGTGTTCAGGCGGAAGCGCCGCGCAGTCAACTCACCGATGACCACGCCGAACTCACCCGGCTGCAAATCCTGCAAGCGGCCCTGGACGATGTGCTGGCCGACGATCGAGACCTTGCCCTCTTCGGCCGGGTCGATACCGCCGACCTGGATCGGCTGCATCGCGCCCTTGTACGACAGCATGCCTTCCATTTCGGTAATCGGCGCCGCCGCCATCACCGCCGGGTCGCGCATGGCCGCGTCGGCCACCTTGTGCCAGTCGTCCAGCGGCTGCGCGCCGAGGATGGCAGCATGCGGCACCAGGCCGAGGATGCGCGAGCTCATTTCGCGCTGGAAGCCGTTCATCACCGACAGCACCACGATCATCGCCAGCACGCCCAGCGACAGGCCGATCATCGAGGTCATCGAGATGAACGAGATGAAGTGGTTGCGGCGCTTGGCTCGGGTGTAGCGCGCGCCGATGAAGATGGGCAAGGGTCTGAACATGTACGAAAACACCCAATGAAAACAGGAAAACGGGGCGGCACCGGCCACCCCGTGCAGTCGATCAGATCGCCACCAGGTGGCCGTCGTCGAGCTTCAATACACGGTCCATCTGGCGCGCCAGGTTGAGGTCGTGGGTAACCACCAGGAACGCCGTGCGCGACGCGCTGGACAGTTCCTGCATCAACTCCTGGATGCCCTGGGCCGTGTGGTGGTCGAGGTTGCCGGTCGGCTCGTCGAGCATGACCAGGCCAGGGCGGTTGACCAGTGCCCGGGCAATCGCCACCCGCTGGCGCTCACCACCGGACAGCTCGGCCGGCTTGTGGTTGAAGCGGTGCGCCAGGCCCACGCGCTTGAGCAGCGCCTCGGCACGCTCACGGGCCTCGGGGATGGGCGTGCGACCGATCAGCAACGGCATGCACACGTTCTCGATGGCCGTGAATTCCGGCAGCAGGTGGTGGAACTGGTAGACAAAGCCCAGCTCGCGGTTGCGCAGCAGGCCACGGGCACGCTCGCCCAGTGCCGACAGCTCCTCGCCGGCCAGCCAGACGCTGCCCTGGGTCGGCCGGTCGAGGCCACCCAGCAGGTTGAGCAAGGTACTCTTGCCCGAGCCGGAGCTACCCACGATAGCCACCCGCTCACCGGCGTGCAGTTCGAGGTTGAGCCCGGACAGCACCTGCACCGACTCCGGGCCCTCGTCGTAGGACTTGCCCAGGTTGCGGCAACTCAGAACGGCTTTATCACTCATGCGCGACTCACTCATAACGTAGCGCCTCCGCCGGCTGGGTGCGGGCCGCACGCCAGGCCGGGTACAGGGTGGCGAAGAAACTCAGGACCAGCGCCGCACCACAGACCATGTAAACGTCCTGGGCCTGGATCTGCGACGGCAGGTAATCGATGAAGTACACGTCGGCGTTGAGGAACTTGTGCCCGATCAGTTTCTCGATGCCGGCGATCACCGCGCTTACATTCAGCGCGGCGACGATCCCGACCACGGCGCCGATCAGGGTACCGATCACCCCGATCACCGTGCCCTGGACCATGAAGATGAGCATGATCTGCCCGGGCGTGGCGCCCAGGGTACGCAGGATGGCGATGTCGCCACGCTTGTCGTTGACCACCATCACCAGGGTGGAAATGATGTTGAACGCCGCCACCGCCACGATCAGCAGCAACAGCAGGCCGATCATGGCCTTCTCCATGCGGATTGCCTGGTACAGGTTGCCGTGGGTACGGGTCCAGTCACGGCTGTAGAACTCCTGGTCGCCCAGGCGCTGGGCGATGTCCCAGGCCACCCGCGGCGCCTGGAACAGGTCGTCGAACTTCAGGCGCAGGCCCTGGACCTGGTCGGGCTTCCAGCGGTGCAGGCGGGACAGGTCGCTGATGTTGGTCAGGCCCAGGTAGCCGTCGATCTCGCCCGCACCTACGTGGAAGGTGCCGACCACGGTGAAGCGCTTCATGCGCGGGAACATGCCGGCCGGGGTCACACTGACCTCGGGGGCGACGAAAGTGAGCTTGTCGCCGATGCCCACGCCCAGCTTGGCCGCGGCCTTGTCGCCGATCATGATGCCCCACTCGCCCGGCGCCAGCTGGTCGAGGCGGCCTTGCAGGACGAACTTGTCGATGATCGACACCTCGCGCTCGCGGGCCGGGTCGATGCCGTTGAGCAGCACCTTCTGCACCTTGCCTTCATGGGTCAGCAGGCCCTGCATCTGGGTGAAGGGCGCAACCGCCACCACCTGCGGATTCTGCTTTACTTGTTGGGCAAGGGCCGGCCAGTCGGCAATGGGCTGGCCGCTCTCCAGCGTGGCATGGGGGATCATGCCCAACACGCGGGTACGCATCTCGTGGTCGAAACCGTTCATGACCGACAGCACCACGATCATCACCACCACGCCCAGGGCGAGGCCGATCATCGAGGTCAGGGAAATGAACGAGACGAAGTGATTGCGACGTTTGGCACGGGTATAACGCGTGCCGATGAATGCGAAAAGAGGTCTGAACATGTCGGGGCTTGTTCGGATGAAAGGGAACGTCCTTGTGGCGAGGCGCCTACGGCGGCTTTACACTCGGACCACCGCCGCTACCTTGGGTTCGCCATGACGACATTAGACGAAGAAGATCGCCGCGAATACTACCGCATCGAAGATCGGATCGCACTTCAAATCAGCCCCCTTAGCGCGGCCGAAGCCCTTGACCCAGATGTGTTGCAAGATGATTCACCACTATTCAACCTGCTCAGCGAACTGCACCTGTCCGACTTCGAGTCGCAGCACCTGCTGCGCCAGCTGAGCGAAAAGGACCGCACCCTCGCCGCCTTCCTGCGCGCGCAGAACAAACGCCTCGACCTGCTTAGCGCGGTGGTTGCCCAGACCCTGATCGGCGAAGTTGGCCAGCCCCAGCCGGTGATCATCTCCGAGGGCGGCATCGAATTCGCGCAAGCTACAGCGGTTGCCCCCGGCACCCGGGTGAAGGTGAAGATGGTGCTGATGCCGCGCGCCCATGGCCTGCTGCTGCGCGGCAAGGTCACCCACTGCGACCCGCACCCGGAGGGCGGCTTCGAAGTCGGCACCGAATTCACCGACATGACCGACGCCCAACGGCAACTGCTGGCCCGCTACATCCTGCAGCGCCAGCAGCAGCAACGTCGCCAGCAGCTGGAACAGAACGCCCCTGCCTCCTGAGCCCATTTTTCTCTGATTTGAAGGAACGAACGTGACCCTGATCTACGGCCATCGTGGCGCCAAGGGCGAAGCGCCCGAGAATACCCTGAAGAGCTTCCAGCAATGCCTCGCCCATGGCGTGACCCGCTGCGAGCTGGACCTGCACCTGTCGGCCGACAACGAGCTGATGGTGATCCACGACCCCACCCTCAAGCGCACCACCGGCAAACGCGGCAAGGTGGTCGAGCACCCGGCCGCCGACCTGGTCAAGATCGATGCCCGCAAAGGCGGCCCGGGCCACGTACAGCCCTGCCCGATCCCGAAACTGGAAGAACTGTTCCAGAAGTGCCCGTTCGAGCACTGGCAGCTGGAAGTGAAAAGCGCCTCGCGCACCCGTGCCGCAACCACCGTGCTGGCGATCCGCGAACTGGCCCAGCAATATGGCCTGCTGGACAAGGTGACCATCACCTCCAGCTCACGCGAAGTGCTGGGCGCTGCCCTGGAACTGGTACCGGATGTCAAACGCGGGCTGGTGGCCGAATACGCCTGGCTCGACCCGTTGAAGGTAGCTCAGAACTACGGCTGCGAGCTGCTGGCATTGAACTGGACACTGTGCACCCCCGAGCGCCTGCTGAAAGCTCAGGCCCAGGGTTTGCACGTGTCGGTGTGGACGGTCAACGAACCGGCACTGATGCGCCGGCTCGCTGACTTTGGCGTGGACAGCCTGATTACAGACTTTCCCGGTTTGGCCAAGACCACCCTCGGGTAGGGTTGAAATCGGTCTCTCCGACCGGCTCAGGCCACCGGTCGGAGCCGCTCAAAAAAGCCGGTTCAGGCCGTCGTAGGCAGCTACCCGATAGGCTTCGGCCATGGTCGGGTAGTTGAATGTGGTGTTGACGAAGTACTTCAGGTTGTTCAGCTCGCCCGGCTGGTTCATCACCGCCTGGCCGATGTGAACGATTTCCGAAGCCTGGTAGCCGAAGCAGTGTACGCCCAGTACTTCCAACGTTTCGCGGTGGAACAGGATCTTCAGCATGCCTTGCGGCTCGCCGGCGATCTGCGCACGGGCCATGCTCTTGAAGAAGGCTTTGCCCACTTCGTACGGCACCTTGGCCTGGGTCAGTTCCTGCTCGTTCTTGCCGATCGAGCTGATCTCCGGAATGGTGTAGATGCCGGTCGGCACGTCGTTGACGAAGCGCCAGCTGCCATTATCCACGATACTGCCAGCGGCAGAGCGGCCCTGGTCATGGGCGGCACTGGCCAGGCTCGGCCAGCCGATCACATCGCCGGCACCGTAGATGTTCGGCACGCTGGTGCGGTAGGCCTCGTCGACCTCGATCTGGCCACGGCTGTTGACCTTGATACCGATGTTTTCCAGGCCCAGCTTGTCGGTGTTGCCGGTACGGCCGTTGCACCACAGCAAGGCATCGGCCTTGATCTTCTTGCCCGACTTCAGGTGCAGGATCACCCCGTTATCCAGGCCTTCGACGCGCTCATACTCTTCGTTGTGGCGCACGGTGATGTTGTTGTTGCTGAAGTGGTAGCTCAGCGCCTGGGAAATTTCCGAGTCGAGGAAGCTCAGCAACTGGCCACGGTTGTCTACCAGCTCTACCAATACACCCAGGCCGCTGAAGATCGAGGCGTATTCGCAACCGATCACGCCGGCACCGTACACGATCAGCTTGCGCGGGGTGTGGCTGAGGCTGAGGATGGTGTCGCTGTCGTAGACACGCGGGTGGTGGAAGTCGATGTCGGCCGGGCGATACGGGCGCGAGCCGGTGGCGATGATGATGTGCTTGGCGTTGAGCTTTTCCACCACACCGTTCGGGCAGACCACTTCGACGGTTTGCTCGTCGGCGAAGCTGCCGGTGCCGACGAATACGTCGACGCGGTTACGGGCGTAGTAGCCGGTGCGCGATGCTACCTGCTTGGCGATGACTTTCTCGGCGCTTTTCAGCACGTCCGGGAACGAGAACCAGCGCGGCTCACCGATGGCACGGAACATCGGGTTGGTGTTGAACTGCATGATCTGCCGCACCGAGTGACGCAGTGCCTTGGACGGGATGGTGCCCAGGTGGGTGCAGTTGCCCCCGACCTGACGACGGCTATCGACCATCGCCACCTTGCGCCCTGCTTTGGCGGCGTTCATTGCCGCACCTTCTCCGGCCGGGCCGGAACCCAACACCACTACGTCGTAGTTGTAGACAGCCATGCGTACTCCTTCAGAACTGGCCCGCAAGCCACGGTCGCTCGCGGGGCGCGATCATGCCGCCAGGGCGTCATGAGAAAATTCGGGTGCAGTCTAATCAAGCGTGAACGCCGCGCACATTAACCCTTGGTCGCGTCGTAGGCCAATTTTGCCCGCACTACATGTATGAACCATTCCCTGGCGGCGATCATCCCTGCTTGTGCTTTCACTCGCCTTTCACTGCCCGTTCGAATGCGGGCGTAGCTCGGGAGACGAAGCCACCCTCGGCCCGAGTCACCAATACTGCGGCCAGGCCATGCGCCACGGCAAAATCCCAGCCACGTTCCGGGCCGAGGATCAACAGCAGCGTCGAATAGCCGTCGGCCTGCAGCGCCGAGGCATCGAGCACGGTGACCGCGGCCAGGTCGTGCTCTACCGGGCGCCCGAGGCGGGCATCGAAGGCGTGCGAATAGCGCCGGCCATTCTCCTCGAAATAGTGCCGATAGTCACCCGAGGTTGATACTGAAAGGCCATTGACCGGGATGATATGGCGAGCGATCTGGCGGTCTTCGCGGGGCAGCTCCAGGGCGATGCGCCAAGGGCTGCCATCGGGCTTGCGGCCGACGGCCTTGAGCTCGCCGGTGGCTTCAGCGACAAAGCTGGACACGCCCATGGCCTGCAGGCGCGCGGCAACCAGGTCGACGGCGTGGCCGGCGGCGAGGCTGTTGAAGTCGAGTTGTACCGGGGCGTCCTTGCACAGGGCCTGGCCGTCGATGTGCAAGTGTCGGTAACCCACGCGTTGACGCACCTGGGCCAGGGCCAACGGGTCAGGTACCTGCTCGTGGCGGGCCTGGGGGCCGAAACCCCACAGGTCGAGCAAGGGCTCGACGGTGAGGTCGAAGACGCCATCACTCTGCTCGGCCAACTGCTGACCAAGGCTGACCAGTTCGAGCATGTCGGGCGGCAGGGCCAGGCACTGGTTGGCGGGCAACTGGTTGAAACTGCTGACGGTGGAGTCGCCGCGGTAGGTCGAGTAGTGCTGGTCGATGTCATGCAGGATGGTTTCGACCGCAGCCTGCACCTGGGCCGGCGCCGGGCCACCGGGCTCGCGCACGTACTGGATGCTGTAGCTGCTGCCCATGGTCGGGCCGCCCAGGCGCTCCAGGGTGGGGCCCTGGTCGCAGGCGGTGAGCAGCATGAGGATGAACAGCAAGGCTGTGCGCAAGGTTCGGGCTCTCGGTTGCCTGTGACGCCCTCTTCGCGGGTAAACCCGCTCCCACAGGTATACCACTGCCCTCACGGACGACGCGCCCCTGTGGGAGCGGGTTCACCCGCGAAGAGGCCGGCACAGGCAACACAAATTCTGGATAAAAAAACGGGAACCCGAAGGTTCCCGTTTTTTCATTGCCTTACAAGCGGATCAGCGCGGAAACGCTGGCGGGTTCACACCGGCCATCTCTTCCATCACACGAACCACCTGGCAGCTGTAACCGAATTCGTTGTCGTACCACACGTACAGAACAACGCGGTTGTCGTTGCAGATGGTCGCTTCGGCGTCAACCACACCGGCGTGGCGGGAACCTACGAAGTCGGTCGAAACCACTTCCTGCGAGCTGACGTAATCGATCTGCTTGTGCAGTTCCGAGTGCATGGCGGTCTGGCGCAGGTACTCGTTGATCTCGTCGCGGCTGGTGGCCTTCTCGAGGTTCAGGTTGAGGATGGCCATCGAAACGTTCGGCGTCGGTACGCGAATGGCGTTGCCGGTCAGCTTGCCCTTCAGCACTGGCAGTGCCTTGGCGGCAGCAGTGGCGGCGCCGGTTTCGGTGATGACCATGTTCAGCGGCGCGGCACGGCCACGGCGGCTGCCCTTGTGGAAGTTGTCGATCAGGTTCTGGTCGTTGGTGAACGAGTGAACGGTTTCGACGTGGCCGTTGACGATGCCGTACTGGTCGTTGATGGCCTTGAGCACCGGCACGATGGCGTTGGTGGTGCAGGAAGCGGCCGAGATGATCTTGTCATCGGCAGCGATGTCACCGTGGTTGATGCCGTGCACGATGTTCTTCAGCGCGCCCTTGCCAGGTGCGGTAAGGATCACGCGAGCAGCGCCCGGGCAGGCCAGGTGCTGGCCCAGGCCGTCGGCATCACGCCATACGCCGGTGTTGTCGACGATCAGCGCGTTTTCGATGCCGTACTGGGTGTAGTCGACTTCGCTCGGGCTCTTGGCGTAGATAACCTGGATCAGGTTGCCGTTGGCGGTGATGGTGTTGTTGGCTTCGTCGATGGTGATGGTGCCATCGAACGGGCCGTGCACCGAGTCACGGCGCAGCAGGCTGGCACGCTTGACCAGGTCGTTCTCGGCGCCTTTGCGCACGACGATGGCGCGCAGGCGCAGGCCGTCGCCACCACCGGTCTTCTCGATCAGGATACGCGCCAGCAGGCGGCCGATGCGGCCGAAGCCGTACAGGACAACGTCGGTGCCTTTGCGCGCCGAAGCGTTCTGCTGGCCAACCACCTCGGCCAGCTCTTCACGGACGAACTGCTCGGCAGTACGGCCATTGCCTTCCTGCTTGAACTTGTTGGCCAGCTTGCCCAGGTCGACCGAAGCGGCGCCCAGTTTCAGCTCGCTCATGGCCTTGAGCAGGGGGAATGTCTCGTGGACGGACAGTTCGGTTTCGTCGGCTTGACGATGACGCGCAAAGCGGTGCGCCTTGAGGATCGAGATAACCGAACGGTTGATCAGGCTACGGCCATAAATCGAGCTCACCACATTGTTGTTGCGGTAGAGCTGACCGATAAGCGGGATCATCGCTTCAGCCAGGGCTTCACGATCGATCCACTCACCAAGACACTGGTCGGGCTTCTGAGTCACGGGAACCTTCCACATGTAGGGACAGAAAAAAGGGGCTACATTATGACGCCCCAACGCGTTGCGGGCAATGAGCGCCTGTCGCGACCACGCAAGCCAGCGTTCATGCCCTTTCGAGCCTGACAGCCGGCATCGTCACCGGTACAATCGATCTCTTTGCCGCAACGCTTGGAGTGCGATCTCCCGTGTCAGTTCTGCGCCTACCGCAAATGTCGGCCACGGCCGGCAAACAAACCTGGGGCAATCTACCCGGTGCCGCCCTCAGCCTGGCCATCGCCGAGGCCGCCAGCAGCGCGGGCCGCTTCACTCTGCTGCTGACTGCCGACAGCCAGGCTGCCGATCGTCTGGAACAGGAACTTCGCTTCTTTGCCCCGGACCTGCCGGTGCTGCCGTTCCCCGATTGGGAAACCCTGCCCTACGACCTGTTCTCGCCGCACCAGGACATCATTTCCCAGCGCATCGCCAGCCTCTACCGCCTGCCGGAGCTGAGCCACGGCATCCTCGTGGTGCCGGTCACCACCGCCCTTCACCGCCTGGCGCCGACCCGTTTCCTGCTGGGCAGCAGCCTGGTGCTGGACGTGGGCCAGACCATCGACGTGGAACAGATGCGCCTGCGCCTGGAGGCCAGCGGCTACCGCTGCGTCGACACGGTCTACGAGCATGGCGAGTTCGCCGTACGTGGCGCATTGATCGACCTGTTCCCGATGGGCAGCAAGCTGCCCTACCGCATCGACCTGTTCGATGACGAAATCGAGACGCTGCGCACCTTCGACCCCGAGACCCAGCGCTCGATCGACAAGGTGGATTCGGTACGCCTGCTGCCGGCGCGCGAGTTCCCGATGCAGAAAGAAGAAGTGACCCGCTTCAAGGCGCGCTTCCGTGAACGCTTCGACGTCGACTTCCGCCGCAGCGCGATCTTCCAGGACCTGGCCAGCGGCATCATCCCCGCTGGCATCGAGTACTACCTGCCGCTGTTCTTCGAAGAAACCTCGACCCTGTTCGACTACCTGCCGGCCGACACCCAGGTGTTTTCGCTGCCTGGCGTGGAACAGGCCGCCGAACACTTCTGGAACGACGTGCGCGGGCGTTATGAAGACCGCCGTGGCGACCTGAGCCGGCCGCTGCTGCCGCCGGCCGAGCTGTTCCTGCCGGTGGAAGACTGTTTCGCCCGGCTCAAGCAATGGCCACGGGTAGTGGTCAGCACTGAAGACCTCGACCCGGGCGCGGGCCGCGAGCGCTTCCCGGCCCGCGCGCTGCCCAACCTGGCAATCGAGGCCAAGGCCAACCAGCCCTTGGCCGAACTGGCCAATTTCCTCGACCAGTTCCCCGGCCGCGTGCTGTTCACCGCCGAATCGGCGGGCCGCCGCGAAGTGCTGCTGGAGCTGCTCGAACGGCTGAAACTGCGCCCACACAGCGTCGACGGCTGGGCCGACTTCATCACCGGCAGCGAGCGCCTGGCGATCACCATCGCCCCGCTGGACGACGGCCTGCTGCTGGACGACCCAGGCCTGGCCCTGGTCGCCGAAAGCCCGCTGTTCGGCCAGCGGGTGATGCAGCGCCGCCGCCGCGACAAGCGCGGCGAAACTGCCAACGACGCGGTGATCAAGAACCTTACCGAGCTGCGCGAAGGCGCACCGGTGGTGCACATCGACCATGGCGTGGGCCGCTACCTGGGCCTGGCCACCCTGGAAATCGACGGCCAGGCCGCCGAATTCCTCACCCTGGAATACGCCGAGGGCGCCAAGCTGTACGTGCCGGTGGCCAACCTGCACCTGATCGCCCGCTACACCGGCAGCGACGATGCCCTGGCACCGCTGCACCGGCTGGGCTCGGAGGCCTGGCAGAAGGCCAAGCGCAAGGCCGCTGAACAGGTGCGCGACGTGGCTGCCGAACTGCTCGACATCTATGCCCGCCGCGCCGCGCGCAAGGGCTATGCGTTTGCCGACCCGTCCGCCGACTACGCCACCTTCAGCGCCGGCTTCCCGTTCGAGGAAACCCCGGACCAGCAAGCTGCCATCGAAGCCGTGCGCGCCGACATGCTGGCGCCCAAGCCGATGGACCGCCTGGTGTGCGGCGACGTCGGCTTCGGCAAGACCGAAGTGGCCATGCGCGCGGCGTTCATCGCCGTGCACAGCGGCCGCCAGGTGGCCGTGCTGGTACCCACCACCCTGCTCGCCCAACAGCACTACAACAGCTTCCGCGACCGCTTCGCCGACTGGCCTGTGACCGTGGAAGTGATGAGCCGCTTCAAGTCGGCCAAGGAAGTGGCCAACGCCGCCGCCGACCTGGCCGAAGGCAAGATCGACATCCTCATCGGCACCCACAAGCTGCTGCAGGACGATGTGCGCTTCAAGGACCTGGGCCTGGCCATCATCGACGAAGAACACCGCTTTGGCGTGCGCCAGAAGGAACAGCTCAAGGCCCTGCGCAGCGAGGTGGACATCCTCACCCTCACCGCCACGCCGATCCCGCGCACGCTGAACATGGCGGTGGCGGGCATGCGCGACCTGTCGATCATCGCCACGCCGCCGGCGCGCCGCCTGTCGGTACGCACCTTCGTCATGGAACAGAACAAGAGCACGGTCAAGGAGGCGCTGCTGCGTGAGCTGCTGCGCGGTGGCCAGGTGTACTACCTGCACAACGATGTGAAAACCATCGAGAAATGCGCCGCCGACCTTGCCGAACTGGTGCCCGAGGCGCGCATCGGCATCGGCCACGGGCAAATGCGCGAGCGCGAGCTGGAACAGGTGATGAGCGACTTCTACCACAAGCGCTTCAACGTGCTGGTGGCCTCGACCATCATCGAAACCGGCATCGACGTGCCCAGCGCCAACACCATCGTCATCGAGCGCGCCGACAAGTTCGGCCTGGCCCAGCTACACCAGCTGCGCGGCCGGGTGGGCCGCAGCCACCACCAGGCCTACGCCTACCTGCTGACGCCAACCCGGCAGAAGGTCAGTGCCGACGCCGAAAAACGCCTGGAGGCGATTGCCAACACCCAGGACCTGGGCGCCGGCTTCGTGCTGGCCACCAACGACCTGGAAATTCGCGGCGCCGGCGAGCTGCTGGGCGAAGGCCAGAGCGGGCAGATCCAGGCGGTGGGCTTTACCCTGTACATGGAAATGCTCGAACGCGCGGTCAAGGCGATCCGCAAGGGCACCCAGCCAAACCTTGAGCAGCCGCTGGGCGGCGGCCCGGAAATCAACCTGCGCCTGCCGGCACTGATCCCCGAGGACTACCTGCCCGACGTGCATGCGCGGCTGATCCTGTACAAGCGCATTGCCTCGGCCGCCGACGAAGAAGGCCTCAAGGACCTGCAAGTGGAAATGATCGACCGCTTCGGCCTGCTGCCCGAGCCGACCAAGAACCTGATGCGTCTGACCTCGCTCAAGCTGCACGCGGAAAAGCTCGGCATCAAGAAAGTCGACGCCGGCCCCAACGGCGGCAAGCTCGAGTTCGAGGCCGAGACCCCGGTCGACCCGCTGACCCTGATCAAGCTGATCCAGGGCCAGCCCAAACGCTACAAGTTCGAAGGCGCCACCCAGTTCCGCTTCCTGGTGCCGATGGAACGCCCCGACGAACGCTTCAATACCCTGGAGGCGCTGTTCGAGCGCCTGACCCCACAGCCTGCTTAAGGAAGACCCATGCGTGCCATCCGTTGCCTGACCCTGCTGCTGGCGTTGTTCGCCCCGGCCGCCTTCGCCGAAGGCCTGTATCAGGTAGAAATGATCCTGGTGCGGCAGAACAGCGTGCCCGCCTTTACCAGCCCGTTCGCCCCCGAAGACTGGAGCGCCGGCGCTCCACGCCTGGAGAAGGACGCCGAGCGCCGCCTGGCGCTGGAAGACGAAGCCACCCGCCTGGAAGCCACCGCCGACTACACCGTGCTGCTGCACAAGGCCTGGCAGCAGCACGTGGGCAGCGAGCCCAGCCGCATCGCCCTGGGCGAAGGCGCCGAGCAGTTCGGCCACTTCCCTATCGAAGGTAATCTGAGCATCGCCGAGGGCCGCTTCATCGCGGTCGAGGCCAACTTCTGGGTCAACCAGCTGGACGGCAACGGCAGCGTGCTGCAAAGCGAACAGTTCAAGCAGAGCAACAGCAACGTCAAGGGCGGCCAGCTGACCTTCCTCGACGGCGGGCACCTGGCGGTGCTGCTGAAGGTGACGCCACCGGGTACGCCGAAAATGCCGGTGATGGACCCGGAGATGATGGAGCAGTGATGCAATGAGTCGTGACGCTCTCCAGTTGCTGCGCGAGTACCCGAACTGGACCCAGTCGTTCACCGACCCGGTTCTGCAGCGCGGTGAGCGTTACGCCCGGGAAGACCGGGTAAAAATCGAAAAATGCAGTGGCCCGCTCATCGAAGCCACCTGCTGCGGAAGCGAAGGCAGCCCGTATCGCCAGAAGATCACGCTCAGCGCCATGGCTGGCCGCTGCCACGTACGCGGCCAGTGCAGCTGCCCCGTAGGACACAATTGCAAGCATTGCGCCGCTGCCTTGTTCGTTTTGAGCGAGCCGCAGGCCGCGTGGGACAATGGCGGTGAGACACTGCCGGCCAACCTCCAACGCTGGCTCAAGGGCCTGGAACAGCCAGCTCAGCAACCCGCCGAAGCGCAAGACAAACGCGGCCGCATGGTCTGCTATCAGCTCAGGCTGACCGACGAGCCTGGCTGCGCCTTGCGAGTGCGCAAAGGCATCCGCGAAGAAAACGGCATACGCTACAGCCGCGTGCAGTCACTGTATGAATTTCTGTACGAGCCCCCTCGCTTCGTCAGGGAAGAGGATATCCGCATCCTGCGCCTGCTTTCGGCCCTGAATCAGGTCGGCAGCCAGGACCGTGGTTACCAGCTCAAGGGCCGTGAAGGCGGCGAATTGTTCCAGCGCGCCCTGGATACCGGCCGCATGCTTTACGACGAATACAAGCCAATGCTGCGCGAGGGTGCGACGCTTGCGGCGGAATTCCGCTGGGTACGCCTGGACAACGGCCACTATCGCGGCATCTGGTATCACGGCGAAACGCCCCTGAACTGCGTGATTCCGCTACTGCCCCTTTATTATTTCAATTTCGCCACCAGTGAAGTGGGCAAGATCGAACACTCACTCGATTCACACATTGCCCTGCAACTGACAATCGCCCCCGATGTCCCGGAACACCTCGTAGTCCCCCTCAGCCACAAGCTCAACGCCTTGAACCACCAACTCCCGACGCCGACAACGCTGAACGAACAACTCATCGACGATCTACCACCCAGGCCGCACCTGACCCTCGGCAGCCTCGAATTCAGCGCCTACATGCCCAAGACCGGGCGGATGCAACGGCAGATGCAACACCGTGCAGCGCTGGCATTCGACTACGACGGGCTGCGCGCCAGCGGCAGCGACGACAAACCGCTGACCCGCCTGGTCGGCGACACCAGCCAGCGCATCCGCCGCCAGCCCCAGGCTGAGCAGGCGCTGCGCAAGGTGCTACGCGACCTCGGATTCAAGGCCGCGACCCGTCAGAGCAAGGCCCTGCCTGACAGCGCCGGCGAGATGCTCCAGCTGCCCGATGACGAAGCCTGGCTGCGCTTTGCCCGCGAAGGCCTGCCGCACCTGCGCGAAGCCGGTTGGGACATCGATATCCACCGCGACTTCGCCTTCAACCTGCAGGAGGTGGACGACTGGTACGCGACCATCGACGAAGCGCCCGGCCATGAATGGTTCGACCTGGAGCTGGGCATCGTGGTCGATGGCCAGCGTCACAGCCTGCTGCCGATCGTGCTGCAACTGCTGCGCAGCAACCCGGAACTGCTGCGCCCCAGCGAACTGGCCCGGCGCAGTGACGACGAGCACCTGCTGATCGACCTCAACCGCGGCCGCCTCGATGCCCCGGCCCTGCGCGTTGCCTTGCCCTATGGCCGTATCAAGGCAGTGATGGGCACCCTGGGCGAGCTGTACCTGCACGAAGACGCCGCAGGCCCGTCCCTGCGCCTGGACCGTGCCGATGCCGCACGCCTGAACGACATCGAAGGCCTGCCCCTGCACTGGGAGGGTGGCGAGCATGTGCGCGACCTGGGCCGCCGCCTGCGCGATGCCCGAGACCTGCAGGTAGAACCGCCGACGGGGCTACAGGCCAGCCTGCGCCCGTACCAGCAACAAGGCCTGAACTGGCTGCAGGCGCTGCGCGAGATGGGTACTGGCGGCATCCTTGGCGACGACATGGGCCTGGGCAAGACCCTGCAGGCCTTGGCACACCTGCTACTGGAGAAACAGGCCGGGCGCCTGAACGCACCGGCCCTGGCGGTAATGCCGACCAGCCTGGTGCCCAACTGGCTGGACGAAGCCCAGCGCTTCGCCCCCGAGCTGCGCGTGCTGGCCCTGCAAGGCCCGGGGCGCAGCAAGCATTTCACCAAGCTGCACGAATACGACCTGGTCCTGACCACCTACGCCCTGGTGCCGCGCGACCTCGAGCACCTGCGCGCCCAGGCCTGGCATGTGCTGGTGCTGGACGAGGCGCAGAACATCAAGAGCAGCACCAGCAAGGCCGCCCTCGCCGTCTGCGAGCTGCAGGCCAATCAGCGCGTCTGCCTGACCGGCACGCCAATGGAAAACAACCTGGGCGAGCTGTGGTCGATTTTCCACTTCCTCATGCCTGGCTGGCTGGGTGACCTGAAGCGCTTCAACCAGGACTACCGCACACCGATCGAGCGCCACGGCGACAGCGAGCGCATGGCCCACCTGGCCAGCCGCATCCGCCCGTTCCTGCTGCGCCGCACCAAGGAACAGGTGGCCACCGAGCTGCCGGCCAAGACCGAGATGGTGCACTGGGTCGAGCTCAGCGATGCCCAGCGTGACACCTACGAGGCCGTGCGGGTGGCCATGGACAAGAAAGTCCGCGATGAAATCGCCCGCAATGGCGCCGCGCGCAGCCAGATCATCATCCTCGACGCCCTGCTCAAGCTGCGCCAGGTCTGCTGCGACTTGCGCCTGGTCAAGGGAGTGGAAAGCAAAGGCAACCAGGCCGACAAGGGCAAACTGGGCGCGCTGCTGGAAATGCTCGAAGAGCTGCTCAGCGAAGGGCGCCGGGTGCTTTTGTTCTCGCAGTTCACCTCGATGCTGGCGTTGATCGAGCAAGAGCTGGAGAAACGCAAGATCCGCTACAGCCTGCTGACCGGCGACACCCGCGACCGGCGTACACCGGTGCAACAGTTCCAGCAGGGGGATAGCGAAGTGTTCCTGATCAGCCTCAAGGCGGGCGGCGTGGGCTTGAACCTGACGGCCGCAGACACGGTGATCCACTTCGACCCTTGGTGGAACCCGGCCAGCGAGAACCAGGCTACCGACCGCGCCTACCGCATAGGCCAGGACAAGCCGGTGTTCGTGTTCAAGCTGATCACCCGGGGCACGGTGGAAGAAAAGATCCAGCTGTTGCAGCAGGAGAAGGCAGCGCTGGCAGCGAGCCTGCTCGATGGCGGGCAGGCCGGGCAATGGCGGCTGGGGGATGAAGAGATCGAAGCGCTGTTTGCGCCGCTGCCCGGGAAGCGCGGGCGGTAGGCCAGAATCGTCTGCTGCCGGTACCGGCCTCTTCGCGGGCGTGCCCGCTCCCACAGGGATATCAGTGCCCTCAAGGGCGGTGCCGTACCTGTGGGAGCGGGTTCACCCGCGAAGAGGCCAGCACAGGTACAACACCAATATCAAACCAGCGCCGCACCTGTGGGAGCGGGCGCGCCCGCGAAGAGGCCGGCGCGGTCAATCGACCAACTGCGCCTCCCGCAACGCCCCCAACGCCTCCAGCCACCGTGGCTGCTGGCGATAATCCGTCCGCGCAAACCCTTGCCCGCGCATCCGGGCAATCCGTGGCGACGGCTTGACCTTCATCCGCTGCGCCGCACTCAACGCCAGCTCCGCCGCCGCCCGGTCATTGCACACCAGGCCCATGTCACAACCGGCGCTCAACGCCGCCTCGATGCGGCTGGCCGCGTCCCCGACCACATGCGCGCCGGCCATCGACAAATCGTCACTGAAAATAACCCCGTCGAAACCCAGCTCGCCACGCAGGATGTCCTGCAACCAGCGCCGCGAGAAGCCAGCCGGCTGGTTATCGACCTGCGGGTAGATGACATGCGCCGGCATCACCGCCGCCAGCTGCCCGCTCAGGCGGCTGAACGGCACCAGGTCGGCCTGGCGCAGCTGCTCGAGGCTGCGCTCATCGGTGGGGATGGCCACATGCGAGTCCGCTTCGGCCCAGCCATGCCCCGGGAAGTGCTTGCCACAGGCCGCCATGCCCGCCGCATTCATGCCACGGATGAACGCGCCAGCCAGTTGCGTGGCGCGCAACGGGTCACCCTCGAAGGCACGGCTGCCAACCACGGCGCTGCGCTGGTGGTCCAGGTCGAGTACCGGGGCAAAGCTGAGGTCCAGGCCAACTGCCAGCACCTCGGTCGCCATCAACCAACCACACTGCTCGGCCAGGTACTCGGCGTTGTCATTGTCGGCCAGCGCACGCATGGCCGGCAGGCGCACAAAGCCCTGGCGCAAGCGCTGCACGCGGCCGCCCTCCTGGTCCACCGCCAGGATCAGGTCGGGGCGGATGGCGCGGATCGATGCGCACAGCTCACGCACCTGGCGCGGGCTGTCGATGTTGCGGGCAAAGATGATCAGGCCGGCCACTTCAGGCTGGCGCAGCAGGTGACGGTCTTCGGCGGTCAGCCATTTACCGGCGATATCCACCATCAGGGAGCCTTGCAGGCTGACAGTCATGGGTAATCCTTCATTGAAGACTGAGAGAAGCCCACTGGGGGCAGGCGGCCTGCTCGATGCGTACCGGGCAATGTGCCGGCACCTGCTCGAACAGGCTTAGCAAATCGGTGTTGCGCAGGCGTATGCAACCATGGGACAGCGCTACGCCCATGGGTTCCGTATCCGGAGTGCCGTGCAAGTAGATATAACGGCGAAAGGTGTCAACAGCGCCCAGGCGGTTGATACCCGGCTCACAGCCACTGAGCCAGAGGATGCGGGTAAGGATCCAGTCCCGGCCGGGATATTGCGCATGCAAGGCTGGCGACCACACCTCGCCGGTCCAGCGCCGCCCGGCCAATACCGCATTCAGCGGCAGGCCCGCACCGACCTTCGCCCGCACCTGGTGCAAGCCACACGGCGTGCAACCCGAGCCGTTGCGCTCGCCGGCACCGTTGCGCGCCGTGGAAACCGGCAGGCGCACGCGCAGCTGGCCATGGGCAAAGCCATAAAGGCGCTGGTCGGCGAGGGAAATGTGCAGGAAGTCGAGGTCAGGCATGAGCGCTAGCTTAGCCGAAGCGCCCCGCCCCGCCCAGCCTTCAGGCCTTGGCGGTGGTGGCGCTTGCGCTGGTCTTGATGCGCGGGCGCAGCTGCGCGGTGGCCATGGCGTCGTCGGTAACACCGCTATCGGCTCGCATGCCTGCAGCCAGGAACGGCACCATCAGGCGCATCACCTGCTCGATCGAGGTGTTGATGCCGAAATCGGTCTCGGCAATTGCCCGCAGGGCCTTGATGCCAGACATGCTGAAGGCGGCAGCACCGAGCATGAAGTGCACGCGCCAGAACAGTTCCAGCGGCGGGATGCGCGGCGCGGCCTCGTTGACCAGCAGCATGTAGCGGCGGAACACCTTGCCATACATGTCTTCCAGGTAACGCCGCAGGTGGCCCTGGCTCTGGCTGAAGGCCAGGCCCAGCAGGCGCATGAAGATCGACAGGTCGTTGTTGCTGCGCGGCTGCACAGCCAACGCCTGCTCTACCAGCATTTCCAGCAGCTCTTCGAGGCTGGGCTTTTGCTCCGGCTTGGCCTGGCGCCGCTCCAGCTCACGTTCGAGGCTGGCGCAGAACGGCCCGAGGAAGCGCGAGAACACCGCCTGGATCAGGGCCTTCTTGGAGCCGAAGTGATAGTTGACCGCCGCCAGGTTGACCCCGGCCTTGCTGGTAATCAGCCGCAACGAGGTTTCTGCGAACCCCCTTTCCGCGAACAGCTGCTCGGCAGCATCGAGAATGCGTTCAACGGTTTCCGATTGGGCCATGACTACTCCGACTACTCCGCCAGACAAACAGGTGTTTGAAACATACGTTTCAGCCCTGCTTCTGTCAAGGCTCGGTGACCGGTCGGTCGCCATTTAAAAGCGCCAGGCGGGCTGCTGCAAGCGCCATTCCTGCTGTTTATTGCAGGTTTTGGCTTGCAGCGCATCCAGTACTGTATATAATTCCAGTCACTGTACAAAAAGACAGAGCGCTCATCATGTTGAAACTGACGCCACGCCAAGCCGAAATTCTCGCGTTCATCAAGCGCTGCCTGGAAGACAACGGCTTCCCGCCGACGCGCGCCGAGATCGCTCAGGAGCTGGGCTTCAAGTCGCCCAACGCCGCCGAGGAACACCTCAAGGCCCTCGCCCGCAAGGGGGCGATCGAGATGACCCCGGGCGCCTCCCGTGGCATTCGCATCCCCGGCCTGGAAGCCAAGGCCGAAGAAAGCGGCCTGCCCATCATCGGCCGGGTTGCCGCCGGTGCACCGATCCTTGCCGAACAGCACATCGAGCAATCCTGCAACATCAACCCCGACTTCTTCCACCCCCAGGCCGACTACCTGCTGCGCGTACACGGCATGAGCATGAAGGACGTCGGCATCTTCGATGGCGACCTGCTGGCAGTACATACCTGTCGCGAAGCCCGCAACGGCCAGATCGTCGTGGCCCGTATCGGCGATGAAGTCACCGTCAAGCGCTTCAAACGCGAAGGCAGCAAAGTCTGGCTGCTTGCCGAGAACCCCGAATTCGCCCCTATCGAAGTTGACCTGAAAGAACAGGAACTGGTGATCGAGGGCTTGAGCGTCGGCGTCATTCGCCGCTGATCCAGGAGGCGTCATGCAGCAGTTCATTCACGCACCCGAGCAAGCCCAGTTGCCATTGTTCGAAGCATTCCTCGCCCAGCCCGTACTGCCTGGCCTGAAAGTCAGCGAAGTGGCGCGCAAGAGCAACCAGCCCGAGCTGTTCAGCGAACTGTCGCTACGCGGAGCCCCCGGGCACTGCCAAAGCCTGCTGGCACCGGTGCTGCGCGAACTGAGCGAAGAGGACGAGACCCGCTGGCTGACCCTGATCGCCCCGCCGTCGAGCCTGACCCAGGCCTGGCTGCGCGATGCCGGGCTCAACCGTGAACGTATCCTGCTGCTGCAACCTCGCGGCAATCAAAGCCCGCTTCAACTGGCCTGCGAAGCCTTGCGCCTGGGGCTCAGCCACACCGTGGTCAGCTGGCTGGGCAACGTCAACGCCACTGCACGCCAGCAATTGCTGCGCGCTGCCAGTGCCGGAAACGCACAAAGCCTGAACATCCGCCTCGGCTGATGTTCAGGCTTCGCCTGTCACTGCATAAAGCCTGATGCCCCTGCTGCACCTCAGTGCAGCACGCGTGGCCCTTCGTCATGCTCAAGCTCGCCATCCATCAGGCGACCGGCCATCTGTACACCCACACTGAGCATGGCCTTGGCCACCTCCACATGCTGGCCCTGCAGGAACGCCTTGGCGTCTTCCGAGAAATCCAGGGTTACCAGAGAGCCCTCATCCTCGGCGCGACGCAGTTCGATGCGGCCATCAGGCAACTCGACAATTTCCAGAAACGACGTAGACATAAATGGCAGTTCTCCGCGAAAGGCCGGCATTGTACCAGCCGTAGCTGCTATCAGCACTCACTCAACGCGTCACGGAAACGTCTCACCAGGCCCTTGAGGTTGTTGCGCCAGCTTTCCAGTTCGGCACGCGACAACGCCGGATGCTCGGGCTCATCGAGATTGACGGCCTGGATCAGTGGCTGGGTGACGTCGGTTTTCGGCGCTTTTTTCGCGACCGGTGGTCGGAACAAATCGGCATAAGCACCGAGCATTTGCGCCAACCAGGTTTCGCGCTGGCGGGCCAGCTCCAGCAGTTCGGCCACTTCCGGAATAGCGATGCCGTTCAGGGCGTCGTCAGCCAGTGCTTGCTCAACCGTTGCAACCACAGGCAGGCGGTAGAAGCCACCAATTTCATGACACAGGCCCAGCAGTGCGCCGTACAGGTGGAACAGCGCCGACTCGCGTTCGGCCTGGACCAGGCCTTGGGCATTCATGGCCTGGCTTTGTTCGGCCTTGGCCATGGATTCCAGGGCGAGGCCGGCAAAGAACAGTTTCTGGTTGGTGCGGGTGTAGAGTTCCTGGGCCATTTCTGTGCCCTCCCATGAGGCTGCAAGGCGGATAGCTGCATCATAAATGATTGGGGCCGCTTTGCGCCCCTTCGCGGGCTTGCCCGCTCCCACAGGAATTGCATCAAGCCCAAGGCCTGCGCTGTACCTGTAGGAGCGAGCAAGCCCGCGAAGGGGCGCAAAGCGGCCCCAATTACAGCACTGACAGATCAGCGCTTGTCTTCAACCTTCCACGCGTTGCCGTCGTAGAACGCCTTCCAGCCGGTCGGCTTGCCATCAACCTCGGACTGCACGTACTGCTCCTTGGTCTTGCGGCTGTAACGGATCACCGCCGGGCGGCCATCCGGGTCTTTCTGCGGCGCATCGCACAGGAAGTGGTACTTCGGGTCGATCTCATGCTTGTGCGGCACGATCTCCAGCACCAGCGGCGCACGGGTTTCGCGGTTCTTGGGGAACTGGCTGGCGGCCAGGAACAACCCCGAAGCGCCATCACGCAGCACGTAGGTATCGTCGACCTTCTCGCACTTGAGCTCCGGCATGTCCACCTTGTCCATCTTCGGTGGCGCCGCCTCGCCGCTCTTGAGCAGCTTGCGGGTGTTCTTGCACGCCGGGTTGGTGCAACCGAAGAACTTGCCGAAGCGGCCAGTCTTCAACTGCATCTCGCTGCCGCACTTGTCGCACTCCAGGCTCGGCCCTTCGTAGCCCTTGATGCGGTAGTTGCCTTCTTCGATCTCGTAGCCGGTGCAATCCGGGTTGTTACCGCAGATGTGCAGCTTGTGCTTCTCGTCCAGCAGGTAGGCATCCATCGCCGTGGCGCAGATAGGGCAGCGGTGCTTGCCCAGCAGCACGCGGGATTCCGATTCACCCTCGTCGTCGGCGGCAATCTCGTCGCCCGGCACCAGGTTGACGGTGGCCTTGCAGCGCTCTTTTGGCGGCAGGCTATAGCCCGAGCAGCCGAGGAACACGCCGGTAGAGGCGGTGCGGATCATCATCGGCCGGCCACATTCCTTGCACGGAATGTTGGTCATGGTCGGTTGGTTGGCGCGCATGCCGTCTTCGCTGGACTCGGCGGTCTGCAGCTTTTTGCTGAAGTCGCCGTAGAATTCGTCGAGCACGTTCTTCCAGTCACGCTCGCCCTGGGCCACGTCGTCGAGGTTCTCTTCCATGTCGGCGGTAAAGCCGTAGTCCATCAGGTTGGAGAAGCTCTCGGACAGGCGCTCGGTGACGATATCGCCCATCTTCTCGGAATAGAAGCGGCGGTTGTGCAGGGTCACATAGCCTCTGTCCTGAATGGTCGAGATGATCGCCGCATAGGTCGACGGGCGGCCGATGCCGCGCTTTTCCATTTCCTTGACCAGGCTGGCTTCGGTGAAGCGCGCCGGTGGCTTGGTGAAGTGCTGGCTCGGGTCGATCTGGATCAGCTTCAGCGCTTCGCCCTGGACCATTTCCGGCAACACGTCGTCTTCGCCCGGCTTGCTCTGCTGCGGCAGCACACGGGTGTAACCGTCGAACTTGAGGATGCGGCCCTTGGCACGCAGCTCGAAATCGCCCGCAGCCACGGTGACGCTGGTGGACAGGTACTGCGCTGGCGGCATCTGGCAGGCCAGGAACTGGCGCCAGATCAGCTCGTACAGGCGCTCGGCGTCGCGCTCCATGCCACTGAGCTTGGTCGGGTGGGTATTCACGTCAGAAGGACGAATCGCTTCGTGCGCCTCCTGGGCGCCCTCCTTGCTGCCGTACACCAGCGGTGCCTCGGGAAGGTACTGCTTGCCGAACTCACGCTCGATGTAGCTGCGTGCCATGTCCAGGGCGTCGGCCGACAGGTTGGTCGAGTCGGTACGCATGTAGGTGATGTAACCCGCTTCGTACAAACGCTGAGCCATCATCATGGTTTTCTTCACACCGAAGCCCAGGCGGTTGCTGGCCGCCTGCTGCAGGGTGGAGGTAATGAACGGTGCCGACGGCTTGCTGCTGGTCGGGCGATCTTCGCGCTTGACCACGCTGTAGCTGGAAGCCTTGAGCTTCTCCAGCGCTGCCATGGCCTGCGCTTCGTTCAACGGCTTGAAGGCCTCACCCTTTTCGCGCGCCACTTCGAAACGCACCTTGGCGTTCTTGGCGGTGCCGAGGTCGGCGTGGATTTCCCAGTACTCTTCCGGGATGAACGCACGGATTTCACGTTCGCGCTCCACTACCAGCTTCACCGCTACCGACTGTACACGGCCGGCGGACAGGCCACGGGCAATCTTGGCCCACAGCAGCGGCGAAACCATGTAGCCGACCACGCGGTCGAGGAAGCGTCGTGCCTGCTGGGCGTTGACCCGGTCGATATCCAGCTCGCCTGGCTGCGAGAAGGCATCCTGGATGGCCTTCTTGGTAATTTCGTTGAACACCACGCGCTTGTAGCGGGTGTCGTCGCCGCCGATGGCCTCGCGCAGGTGCCAGGCAATGGCCTCCCCTTCGCGGTCCAAGTCGGTTGCGAGATAGATGGTGTCGGCATCCTTGGCCAGGCGGCGCAGTTCTTCGATCACCTTTTCCTTGCCAGGCAGGATCTCGTACTTGGCCTTCCAGCCATGATCGGGGTCGACGCCCATGCGTGCCACCAGCTGGCGGCGGGCCTTTTCCTTCGGCGACAGGGCCGGAGCCTCACCCGCGGCCTTGCCACGCTTGGCGGCCGGCTCTTTGCTGGCGCTGGCCGAACCGCTGGTGGGGAGGTCTCGGATATGGCCGATACTCGACTTCACCACGTACTGGTTGCCCAGGTACTTGTTGATGGTCTTGGCCTTGGCCGGGGATTCCACAATGACCAGCGATTTGCCCATGGATCGGAGTATTCCTGAATCTGAAGATAAAAAACGCGTCAGGTGCCAGACGCGGCACCGCTATATATAGTGGCAAAAGTGTGAGGTCAAGTTCGGACTATCACTCGTGCGACTTGCCCAGCAACCCGGGCAGCCCCTCTTCGGCCTTGACCAAAGCAAAGCGTGGCACCTGCTCGCCGTCAACCTCGACGGACTCCTGGAACATGGAAAGTGGCCGTACCCAGAAGCTGTAATCACCATACAGGCATTGGTAGAACACCATCCACTCTTCGCTCTCGGAATGCCGTGCAACACTGAAGACACGGTACTCAGGCCCTTTGTAATGCCGGTATACGCCTGGTTGTATCTGCATGTTGCCCACCCTCTTGAATAAAACCTGTAAAAAACAAAACCGGGGCGCAAGGCCCCGGTCGCTGTCCCGCTACGCGATCAGACGCGTTCGAAGACAGTGGTGATACCTTGGCCGAGGCCGACGCACATGGTCGCCACCCCCAGAGTGCCGCCATTCTGCTTCATGACATTGAGCAGGGTGCCGGAAATCCGGGCCCCGGAGCAACCGAACGGGTGGCCCAAGGCAATAGCGCCGCCGTGCAGGTTAACCTTCTCATCCATCTTGTCGAGCACTTTCAAGTCCTTCAGCACTGGCAAGGCCTGTGCGGCAAAGGCTTCGTTGAGCTCGATGAAGTCGATGTCGGCCATGGTCAGGCCGGCACGCTTGAGGGCTTTCTGGGTCGACGGCACCGGGCCATAGCCCATGATCGCCGGGTCGACACCGGCCACCGCCATGGAGCGGATGACCGCCAATGGCTGGATCCCCAGGTCCATGGCGCGCTGGCCGGACATGACGATCATGCACGACGCACCGTCGGTGATCTGCGACGAAGTACCGGCAGTGACGGTACCGCCTTTCGGGTTGAACGCCGGCTTCAGCGACGCCAGGCCTTCGAGGGTGGTTTCCGGGCGAATGGTTTCGTCGAAATCGAACACCTTCAGGAAACCGTTCTCGTCATAGCCCTGCATCGGGATGATTTCGTCCTTGAACTTGCCTTCGACCGTGGCCTTGTGGGCCAGCTGGTGCGAACGCAGGCCGAACAGGTCCTGCTGCTCACGGGTGATGCCGTGCATCTTGCCGAGCATTTCCGCGGTCAGGCCCATCATCCCGGAAGCCTTAGCGGCATGCAAGGACAGGTGCGGGTTGGGGTCGACGCCATGCATCATGCTGACGTGGCCCATGTGCTCCACGCCGCCGACCACGAACACATCACCGTTGCCGGTCATGATCGCCTGAGCGGCGGTGTGCAGCGCGCTCATCGACGAGCCGCACAGGCGGCTGACGGTCTGCGCTGCGGAGGTATGCGGGATCTGGGTCATCAACGAGGCCATGCGGGCGATGTTCCAGCCCTGCTCGAGGGTCTGGTTGACGCAGCCCCAGATCACATCCTCGACCTCTTTCGGGTCGACCTTGTCGTTGCGCTCCAGCAGCTTGCTGATCAGGTGCGCCGACATGTCTTCGGCGCGGGTATTGCGGTGCATGCCACCCTTGGAGCGGCCCATCGGCGTGCGACCGAAGTCGACAATCACCACGTCTCTTGGATTCAGGCTCATATCAAATCTCTCGCTCTAGCTCGTTGACCGCTCAGTTGAAGAAGCGCTGGCCGTTCTTGGCCATTTCACGCAGCTTGGCGGTCGGGTGGTACAGCGGCCCCAGGTCGGCGTACTGATCGGCCAGGGCAACGAATTCAGCCACACCGATCGAGTCGATGTAGCGCAGCGCACCACCGCGGAAGGGAGGGAAACCAATGCCGTAGACCAGGCCCATGTCGGCTTCGGCGGCAGTTTCGACAATGCCGTCTTCCAGGCAGCGCACGGTCTCCAGGCACAGCGGGACCATCATCCAGTTGATGATGTCTTCGTCGGTGACTTCACGCTGTTCGAAGACGATCGGCTTGAGCACGTCGAGCACGCTGGCGTCGGCGACCTTCTTCGGCTTGCCGCGCTTGTCGGTTTCGTAGGCGTAGAAGCCCTTGCCGTTCTTCTGGCCCAGGCGGTTGGCCTCGTACAGTGCGTCAACGGCCGAGCGGCGCTCGTCCTTCATGCGGTCCGGGAAGCCTTCGGCCATCACATCGCGGCCGTGGTGGCCGGTGTCGATGCCGACCACGTCCATCAGGTACGCCGGGCCCATCGGCCAGCCGAACTTTTCCATGACCTTGTCGATACGCACGAAGTCGACACCGGCGCTGACCAGCTTGGCAAAGCCGCCGAAGTACGGGAACAGCACGCGGTTGACCAAAAAGCCCGGGCAGTCGTTGACCACGATCGGGTTCTTGCCCATTTTCTTGGCGTAGGCCACGGTGGTGGCGACCGCCACTTCACTGGACTTCTCGCCACGGATGACTTCCACCAGCGGCATCATGTGCACCGGGTTGAAGAAGTGCATGCCGACGAAGTTTTCCGGGCGCTTGAGCGCCTTGGCCAGCAGGTTGATGGAGATGGTCGAGGTGTTGGAAGCGAGGATCGCATCGTCCTTCACCTGGCCTTCCACTTCGGCCAGCACGGCCTGCTTGACTTTCGGGTTCTCGACCACGGCCTCGACGACGATGTCGACATTGGCGAAATCGCCATAGGACAGGGTCGGGCGAATGGCGTTGAGTGCCTCGGCCATCTTGGCCGGGGTCAGGCGGCCCTTCTCGACGCGGTTGCCGAGCAGCTTGGAGGCCTCGTTCAGGCCCAGCTGGATGGCTTCCTCGCGGATGTCCTTCATCAGGATCGGGGTGCCCTTGACCGCCGACTGGTAGGCGATGCCGCCACCCATGATGCCAGCGCCGAGCACGGCGGCCTGCTTCACGTCGTGGGCGATTTCGTCATGCGCCTTGGCCTTGCGCTTGAGTTCCTGGTCGTTGAGGAACAGGCCGATCAGGCTTTCGGCAACCGAAGTCCTGGCCAGCTTGGCGAAGCCTGCGGCCTCGACTTCCAGGGCCTTGTCACGGCCGAAGTTGGCGGCCTTCTGAATGGTCTTGATGGCTTCGACCGGGGCCGGGTAGTTCGGGCCGGCCTGGCCGGCGACGAAGCCCTTGGCGGTCTCGAAGGCCATCATCTGCTCGATGGCGTTGAGCTTGAGCTTTTCCAGCTTGGGCTGGCGCTTGGCCTTGTAGTCCAGCTCGCCACTGATGGCGCGCTTGACCAGGTCAAGGGCACCGGCCATCAGCAGTTCCGGCGCGACCACGGCATCGACGGCACCCACCTTCAGGGCGTCTTCGGCACGGTTTTCCTTGCCGGCGGCAATCCACTCGATGGCATTGTCCGAACCGATCAGGCGCGGCAGGCGCACGGTACCGCCGAAGCCCGGGTAGATACCCAGCTTGACTTCCGGCAGGCCGATCTTGGCGCTGCTGGACATGACCCGGTAGTCGGCGGCCAGGCACATTTCCAGCCCGCCGCCCAGGGCGATGCCGTTGATGGCGGCGACGGTCGGCACTTCGAGGTCTTCGAAGGCGTTGAAGATGCGGTTGGCTTCCAGGTTGCCGGCGACCAGTTCGGCCTCGGGCAGCTTGAAGTTGTCGACGAACTCGGTGATGTCGGCGCCGACGATGAACACGTCCTTGCCACTGCTGACGATCACGCCCTTGACCGAGGCGTCGGCCTGGATGGCATCGACGGCCTGGCGCAGCTCGTTCAGGGTCAGGCGGTTGAACTTGTTGACGGACTCACCCTTGAGGTCGAACTTGAGCTCGACGATGCCACTTTCAAGAGCCTTAACCGTGATGGCTTTACCTTCGTAAATCATCAACTGATCTCCACGATATGGAAGCTGAACTGTACACGCCGATCGCTGCAGCAAAAGCAGGTTTAGCTGCCCTGCCCCAGGCACACCCGTCAGCGCGCTAGTCGGAAGTATGGCTTGGCGTCATGACATACAAACGCTCAATTCATACGCCCGTTTGATTTGGGTGTGCACACATTCTCCGAAAAGATCGGCGTTGTCAAATGCTCGCAAGCAAGGTGAAAACACGACTTTCCGGTCATTTTGTAGCGTCCAGGTACTAAACATGCTGACGGTGATTGCTGACTATTCATGTCGGAGATTGACCATCAACCGCAGGAAAATGCTTAAGCTTTTGCCTTGCGCGGCGACTTCGAACGGCTACACTGGCACTTGCTTGAATGCATACCCGGCCTGCCTGGCCTTTTCTGCGCAGCAGAACGCAAAGCGGCGACTTGGCACCCCACCCCTTCAGGGTTCTGCCAAGCCGCCGCTTTGTCGTTCATAGCTATTGAAACCTCCGCATTCCCTGTGGGAGCGGGCGTGCCCGCGAAGAATTCAACGCGGTGGCTGGCACCGGCTGCGCCGGTGTTCGCGGGCATGCCCGCTCCCACAATGACCGTGCCAGACAGGTATCAGGCGAGTGCTTCGAGGACGTAGGCAACATCCTGCAATACACCCGTATCGCCCCGCTCGGTCCAGTAAAGCGCGATCATCCGGGCATCGGCCTCGACCTTGTAGACACTTGCCGGCAAGCGCGCCAGGGGCTCCATGAAGCGCGGGTCCTCGCAGGGTTCACGCCACTGGTTCAACCACACCCCCGGGGTGATCTGCCAGAAACTGAAGCTATCCTCATGCCCGCGACGACGTGCCCGATGGTATTGCGGGCACGGGCTTGGCGGCTCCTTTTCCAGCCAGTGCGGCCACTGCTGCGGCGCCAGCTGCATGGCCAGGCCCATGCGCCGCGCCTCCAGGCGCAGCTTCATCTGCTCGCTCTGCTTGCGCGAGGTGCGCAGCCAGGAAAGCGGGCTGAGAATCAGCGCAAGGATTGACACCACCAGCAATACCGTCATATCAGTAGTTCCCATAAAACGTTGCAAATGAGCTGGTTAGCCATTTTTCACGGAAGACCCGCCCGAAAGCGACCATACTTCTTCTATCGCGATTGTCAGGAGTTCCGCTCATGCAATACGAACATTTGTTGGTCGCCGTCGACCTGACCGAAGAATGCGACCCGGTGATCAAACGTGCCATGGCGCTCGCCGCGCCGTCGAATGCCAAGGTTTCGCTGGTACACATCGTCGAGCCGATGGCCATGGCGTTCGGCGGTGACGTGCCGATGGACCTGTCGCAGCTGCAACAGCAGCAGTTCGACCAGGCCAAGGAGCGCATGGAGCGCCTGTTCAACAAATACCCGGACATCCACCGCGGCGACTCGCACCTGACCTATGGCCAGCCGCGCCAGGAAATCCACCAGCTGGCCAAGGACCAGAAGTGCGACCTGATCGTGGTCGGCAGCCATGGCCGTCACGGCCTGGCGTTGCTGCTGGGCTCCACGGCCAATGACGTGCTGCATGGCGCGCCGTGCGATGTACTGGCGGTGCGGTTGCAGAAGAAGGAATGATTCAACCGGGCCGGCCTCTTCGCGGGTGAACCCGCTCCCACAGGGACCGCGCCGCTGCTGAATGCGGTGCAGTACCTGTGGGAGCGGGTTCACCCGCGAAGAGGCCGGATCAGGCTAACGCCAATCAGCCTTCCAGCTCGGCCCAGCGCTCTACCAATACATCCAGCTCGCCCTGCAGCTTCTCGATTTTCGCCAGCACCGCCGAGGTTTCCGCAATCGGCCGCTGATAGAAGCCCGCCGCATTCACTTCTTCCTGGGCCTCGGCCATGCGCTGCTCCAACTCGTCAATCTGCCCCGGCAGCATTTCCAGCTCACGCTGCAGCTTGTAGCTGAGCTTCTTCTTCGAACCATCGGCCACCGCTGCAACAGGCGCAGGCGCTGGCTTGGCCTCGACCTTTTCAACCACCGCGCTGTTGAGCTCGGACTTGCCGCCCTTGCTCTCGGTCACGCCCAGCAGCTTTGGCGAGCCACCCTGGCGAATCCAGTCCTCGTAACCACCGACGTACTCACGCACCTTGCCCTCGCCTTCGAACACCAGGGTGCTGGTGACGACGTTGTCGAGGAAGGCCCGGTCGTGGCTGACCATCAGCACGGTGCCCTTGTAGTTGGACAGCACCTCCTCGAGCAGTTCGAGGGTTTCCACGTCCAGGTCGTTGGTCGGTTCGTCAAGCACCAGCAGGTTGGCCGGTTTGCTGAACAGCTTGGCCAGCAACAGCCGTGCACGCTCGCCACCCGACAGCGCCTTGACCGGCGTGCGGGCACGCTGAGGGCTGAACAGGAAGTCGCCCAGGTAGCTCAACACGTGGCGGTTCTGGCCGTCGATCTCGATGAAATCGCGGCCTTCGGCCAGGTTGTCGATAACGGTCTTTTCCAGGTCGAGCTGGTGGCGCATCTGGTCGAAATAGGCCACCTCCAGCTTGGTGCCGCGCTCGACCTTGCCTGCGGTCGGCTCCAGGTCGCCGAGCATCAGCTTGAGCAGGGTGGTCTTGCCAGTACCGTTGGCGCCCAGCAGGCCGATGCGGTCCTCACGTTGCAGGACCATGGAGAAGTCCTTGACCAGTACAGGCCCTTCGGGGTGATGGAAGCTGACATTCTCCAGCACCATCACCTGCTTGCCGGACTTTTCCGCCGCCTCGATCTGGATGTTGGCCTTGCCCTGGCGCTCGCGGCGTTCGCTGCGCTCCACGCGCAGGGCCTTCAGCGCGCGCACGCGCCCTTCGTTGCGGGTACGGCGGGCCTTGATGCCCTGGCGGATCCACACTTCTTCCTGGGCCAGGCGCTTGTCGAACAGCGCGTTGGCGGTTTCCTCGGCGGCCAGCGCGGCCTCCTTGTGCACCAGGAAGCTGGCATAGTCGCCGTTCCAGTCGATCAGGCCGCCGCGGTCCAGTTCGAGGATGCGGGTGGCCAGGTTCTGCAGGAAGGAACGGTCGTGGGTGATGAACAGCACCGCGCCGTTGAAGCCGCGCAGTGCCTCTTCGAGCCAGGCGATGGCACCGATGTCCAGGTGGTTGGTCGGCTCGTCGAGCAGCAGCAGGTCGGGCTCCGACACCAGCGCCTGGGCCAGCAGCACGCGGCGGCGCCAGCCACCGGACAGCTCGGCCAGGGTCTTGTCGGCCGGCAGCTGCAGGCGGCTGAGGGTGCTTTCCACCACCTGCTGCAGGCGCCAGCCGTCACGGGCTTCCAGCTCGTGCTGGACGTGCATGAGTTTTTCCAGGTCTTCATCGCCCTGGATGTTCAGGCTCAGGTGGTGGAACTGCGCCAGCAACTCGCCCACGCCGTCGAGGCCTGCGGCCACCACATCGAACACCGTGCGCTCGTCGGCCACCGGCAGCTCCTGTGGCAGCTCGCCGATCTTCAGGCCCGGGGCACGCCAGATTTCGCCGTCGTCGCCCTTCTGCTCGCCCTTGACCAGGCGCAGCATGCTCGACTTGCCGGTGCCGTTGCGGCCGATGATGCACACCCGCTCGCCACGAGCGATCTGCCAGGACACGTTGTCCAGCAGCGGCATGGCGCCGAATGCGAGGGACACATCGCTGAATTTGAGCAGGGTCATGTTGGTCTCCATAAATCGGGCGCGCATTCTACCTGACTTGGCCCCCGACGGCATCCGCCTGGCCACCCGGCGAGGGTATTGCGACATCTGGTCGAACTTAATATCCCGATACAAGCACAGTGCTTTCACCCGCCGCCGGCAAACAGCTAAGCTAAGGCAATAGCTTCCAACAGTGCTGGCTCCGCCGTCACTTTCCCATGGTTCAACTGCCCGGACGTATCATGCGCAGCCGCCTGTTACATATTGCTTCCTGCCTGCTGCTTACCGCCGCCACCTGCGCGGCGCAGGCCGCCGACCTTACCCTGCAACGCCAGTACTATGACGAAGCCAAGCGCGCGCTGGCCAAAGGCGACAAAGGCCCGTACCTGCGCTATGCCCAGGCCCTCAGCGACTACCCGCTGACGCCCTACCTGGCCTACGACGAGCTCACCGCCCGCCTGAAAACCGCCAGCAACCAGGAAATCGAAGGCTTCCTCGCCAAGCATGGCGACCTGCCCCAGGCCAACTGGATGAAACTGCGCTGGTTGCGCTGGCTGGCCGAGCGCGGCGAATGGAACACTTTCGTCAAGTACTACGACCCCAAGCTCAACTTCACCGAACTGGACTGCCTCAACGGCCAGTACCAGATCAGCCACGGCCTGCGCGCCGAGGGCTACGCCACGGCCGACAAACTGTGGAACGTCGGCAAGTCGCAGCCGGCCACCTGCGACACGCTGTTCGGCATGTGGGCGGCCGAAGGCCAGCTGACCGAGGCCAAGCGCTGGCAACGCACCAAACTGGCGGCCCAGGCACGCAACTACAGCCTGGCCAACAACCTGGTCAACACCCTGACTACGCTCGGCCCGCAGGGGCGCCTGCTGGTCGATGTGGCCCAGAAGCCCGAGCTGCTCAACCAGCCGTCGCGTTTCACCCCGGTCAACGAAGCCATGTCCGACGTGGTCAGCCTCGGCCTGCGCCGCCTGGCCCGGCAGGACCCGGAGCGGGCCATGGCGCTGCTCGACGACTACGCCCAGCGCATGCACTTTTCCCGTGACGAGAAGGTGGCCATCGCCCGCGAAATCGGCCTGACCCTGGCGCGCCGCTACGACCCGCGCGCGCTCGACCTGATGACCCGCTACGACCCCGAGCTGCGTGACAACACCGTCAGCGAATGGCGCCTGCGCCTGCTGCTGCGCCTGGGCCGCTGGGAAGACGCCTACGAGCTGACCCGCCGCCTGCCCCAGGACCTGGCCAGCAGCAGCCGCTGGAAGTACTGGCAGGCGCGCAGCCTGGAGCTGGCGCAGCCGAACAACCCGCAGATCCCGCTGCTGTACAAGACCGTGGCGCGTGAGCGTGACTTTTACGGCTTCCTCGCCGCCGACCGGGCACAGACGCCTTACCAGTTGAACAACAAGCCGCTGGTACTCAGCCCGCAGCTGGTCAACAAGGTACGCAACACCCCGGGCATCCGCCGTGCCCTGGAGTTCCACGCCCGTGGCCAGATCGTCGAAGGCCGCCGCGAGTGGTACCACGTCAGCCGCCACTTCAGCCGCGACGAAATGGTCGCCCAGGCGCGCCTGGGCTACGACCTGCGCTGGTACTTCCCGGCCATTCGCACCATCAGCCAGGCGCAGTACTGGGACGACCTGGACATCCGCTTCCCGATGGCCCACCGCGACACCCTGGTGCGCGAGGCCAAGGTCCGCGGCCTGCATTCGAGCTGGGTATTTGCCATCACTCGTCAGGAAAGTGCCTTCATGGAAGATGCCCGTTCGCCGGTGGGCGCCAGCGGCCTGATGCAGCTGATGCCGGCCACGGCCAAGGAAACCGCCCGCAAGTTCAGCATTCCGCTGGCGTCACCGGCGCAGGTGCTCAACCCGGACAAGAACATCCAGCTGGGCGCTGCCTACCTGAGCCAGGTGCACAGCCAGTTCAACGGCAACCGGGTGCTGGCTTCAGCGGCCTACAACGCGGGGCCGGGGCGTGTGCGCCAGTGGCTGAAAGGCGCCAAGCACCTGAGCTTCGATGTGTGGGTGGAGTCGATCCCGTTCGACGAAACGCGCCAGTACGTGCAGAACGTGCTGTCGTATTCGGTGATCTACGGGCAGAAACTGAACTCGCCGCAGCCGCTGGTGGATTGGCATGAGCGGTACTTCGATGACATGTGATTGTCGCTGAGCCTGTGCCGGCCTCTTCGCGGGCTTGCCCGCTCCCACAGGTATTGCACCACTCCTGAATGCGGTGCAGTACCTGTGGGAGCGGGTTTACCCGCGAAGAGGCCGGCACAGGCAACACAGCTACTCCAGAATTTCGACCTGCATCCCTGCCTCCAGCCACCCACTACCATCCACCGCCAGGTTCTGCCCGAACAGCACATCCCCCTCCTTCTCGCGGAAAGTCCTGAGCGTGGCCATCGGCTCGCGATCCTCACTGCGCTCGCCGGTAGCCGGGTCGATGGTGGTAAAGATGCAGCGCACACTGGGCTTGAGCACGCGAAACTCCAGGCTGCCGATACGAATCCGCTTCCAGCCATCCTCGGCAAACGGTTCCGCGCCCCGCACCACCAGGTTGGGCCGGAAGCGCAGCATCTCCATGGGCCGGCCGATACGCCGGTTGAGCTCGTCCAGCGAACCCTGGCCGATCAGCAACAAGGGGAAGCCGTCCGGGAACGCCGCCCGGTCACTGTTGAGGCCATAGCCATTGGGCAGATAACGCGCGCGCTGCTCCGGGCAATGCACCAGGCGCACGGCCTTGCCCAACAGCTCGCTCAGCCAGGCCGCCGCCGCATCGCCCGCATCCGGCACGCGCAGGGTATCGCGCCAGATGGTCACGCCGCGCAGGGCGTCATCGGCAGGTGGCACAGGCACCCGCAACGGTGCCTGCCCAGGTGTTTCCAGCAGCAACTGGCCGTGATCATCATCGCTCGCCTTGATCAGGCCAAGCCGTGGCCAGGCGCGCTGGGTCAGGAAGCGTCCGTTTTCTTCCTCCACCACCATCCAGCGCCGGTCGCCCTGCAACCCTAGCAAACCCACCGGTGAAGCCTGCAGGCTTTGCGCCTGCCCCGACTTCACCGGGTACCGATACAGCTCACTGAGAAACATCCCTGCCGCCTCGCGCCATGCCAAAACGCCAAGCTTATACCCGGCAGGGGCCGGGATCACGCAGTGGCAATATCCAGCAACAGGCGTTGCTTGACCACGTCGACCAGGCGATCAGGCTGGAATTTGGAAAGGAAGTTGTCGCAGCCCACCTTCTTTACCATCGACTCGTTGAAACTGCCGGACAGCGAGGTATGCAGCACCACGTAAAGCTGGCGCAAACGGGCATCACCACGGATCTCGGTGGTCAGCCGGTAGCCGTCCATTTCCGGCATCTCGGCATCGGTGAACACCATCAGCAGTTTCTCGCACACATCTTCGCCTGCGTCGGCCCAGCCCTTGAGCATGCGCAAAGCCTTCAAGCCATCACTGGCCACGTGCAGCTTCACGCCCAGCTGGGACAGAGTGTCGCGCAATTGCGCCAGAGCCACGCTGGAGTCGTCCACCAGCAGTACTTCGCGGCCGCGGGCCCGGGCCAGCACCGGGTCGGCGAGCTTGTCGCCGGAAACCCGCGCGTTGTACGGCACGATCTCGGCCAGCACCTTCTCCACGTCGATCACTTCCACCAGCTTGTCATCGACCTTGGTGATGGCGGTCAGGTAATGCTGGCGTCCGGCGCTGGACGGCGGCGGCATGATCGCCTCCCAGTTCATGTTGACGATGCGGTCGACACCGCCGACCAGGAAGGCCTGCACAGAGCGGTTGTATTCAGTGACGATGATGGTGCTGTCCGGCCCCGGCTGCAGCGGGCGCATGCCGATCGCCTGGGAAAGGTCGATCACCGGCAGGGTCTGGCCGCGCAGGTTGACCACCCCGCAGACGAAAGCGTGGCGCTGGGGCATCAGGGTCAGCTTGGGCAGCTGCAGCACTTCCTGCACCTTGAACACGTTGATCGCGAACAGCTGGCGGCCAGCCAGGCGAAACATCAGGATTTCCAGGCGGTTCTCACCCACCAGTTGCGTGCGTTGGTCTACCGTGTCGAGAATGCCAGCCATTGGAAAACCCCCAGCCTTGAGTCGGAAAAAGTGAAATCATCCACCCTGTATCGGCGGCTTCACGCACACCTTGACCCTTGCGGGAAAATGCCGTGAAGGCAATTGATATCACTTTACCATCATGCTTTACTGCGAGCAGCTTGGGCTGAGCCAGCGGGACTGCAAAAGTTCCCCACCTGAGCCGAGCATCAGGGAAACCCTTAGCCACAATCGGGTGCAACCTGATGTTCGCGATATCCTTTAGCCATTAATGTGACGCCATTCTCATTGCATGAATGGAGTCAGGCTTTTGCTAGCTATCGTTTTGGCGTGCCCGCCACCTGCGCCTGCCCCACGCGCGGGAGCATCATGATGGACAGCGCCTTATCGTTCGATGACGCCCTGCAGGGGTTTCTGCTGGATGCCCAGGTGCTGCTGACCCAGGCCCAGGAATGCCTGCAGCACCTGGAACTGATCGATAACGACCCGGATGCCTGCCACTGCCTGGACAATACCCTCGGCAACCTCGCTCGACAGGCCACACACCTGGGCCTGCGCGAAGTCGCCCATTACACCACCGCCCTGCAGCAGTTGCTGGCCCCGGCCTGCCATGGTGGTTGCCTGCAGCGCGAAGCCCTGCCCGCAGTAGGGGCCTGCCTGACCCTGCTGGCCTGGCAACTGGAACTGGTCGATCCGTGTACCGGGCGGCTTAACCTGGACATTGGCGAGCAACTGGTGCTGCTGGGTGAACTGGCCAAGGTCGTGCGGCAACCTTTTACACGAGCCTGCATACCCTGCGACGACCAAGGCAACGTATGCATCCACCCGCACACCGAGATGGCCGACGGCACGCAGCCAGGCCGCTCATCTCCCAGATATTGACCCGACACGAAGTGCAACCAGGCACGTTGCGCGATCAAGCCGGGTGGCACTTTGCTACCCGCCAGCGCCCGTCTGGCAGGCGTTTCAAAGCGCTACCCGACCGCGACCGATGCAGTGCAAAGTGGTAATATGCGCCCCCACAAACGCTTGCAACCTGCAGCAAGGTCGCAAGGTCTCGTGTACGAAAAAAACAATCGAAAGTACTGCACCAAAGCCTCTGACAAGGATTGTGCAAGGCCTCCATCAGCAATACTTCAGTGGCTTCCCTACTTATGTTCCCACGCTTGAAGACTCCTTTGCGTTGCGGCTCCCGCACTCCCCTGCTGCGCTGGGCGACGGTCGGGCTGTGCGTGGCCTCGCTGGTCGCCAACCTGTTGCTGTACCTGGCCGACCAGTCGATCCCGGCCAGCCTGCTGGTGCTGCAGTTGGCCGCCACGCTGGGCGCCGCCGTGCAGCTGGGCCTGCGCGCCAGGTCGATCAGCCTGCGCCCGGCGGAACTGGCCGAGCGCATGCTCAAGGTCCAGGAAGACGAGCGCCAGCACCTGAGCCGGGAACTGCACGACGACATCGGCCAGCTGCTCACCGCCGCCAAGCTGCAGCTGCAGTGGCTGCAAAGGCGCATGCCCGATGAGCTGCAAGGCCACTGCGACGCCCTGCGCAGCACGCTGGATGACACCCTGGGTAACGTGCGCGATGTCTCCGCCCTGCTCAACCCGCGGCAGTTGGCCAGCCTTGGCCTGGAAGCCAGCCTGCGGGCACACCTGATGCGCACCCTGGGCAACAGCGGAGTGAACTGGAGCCTGGCGTGCAACCAGCGCCTGGGCGGCATCGACGAGGCCGTGGCCATGGCGGTGTTCCGCATTACCCAGGAAGCCGTGACCAACATGCTGCGCCATGCACAGGCACACAACCTGGTCGTCCGTCTGCAGCGCATCCCCGAGGGGTTGGCGTTGTCGATCCACGACGATGGCCGTGGTTTCGTACCCGCCAGGCAACCGGCCGAAGCTGGCCAGCGCGGCTTGGCCGGCATGCAGGAGCGGGTAACCGCGTTGCAGGGCAGCCTCGACATCACCAGCCAGCTCGGCCTGGGCACGCGCATCGAGGCGGTGTTCCCATGGCCACCGCGCACCCAGCAACGCGCCAGGAGTACTGCCACCCATGACCTGTAGACTGCTGCTGGTGGACGACCACTCGCTGATCCGTGCCGGGGTGCGCGCACTGGTCTGCGACATCCCTGGCTATGATGTAATCGGTGAAGCCGACGATGGCAGCCAGTTGCTCGAACAGGTACGCAAACTGGCGCCGGACATCGTCTTGCTGGACATCTCCATGCGTTCGACCAGCGGCCTGGATGCTCTCACCCAACTGCGCGCCAGCGGCAGCACCTGCAAGGTGCTGATCCTGTCGATGCACACCGACCCGGACCTGATCATGCGGGCCCTGGAAAGCGGCGCCCACGGCTACCTGCTCAAGGACACCAGCGCCACCGAACTGGAGCAGGCCCTGGCCGCGGTGCGCAACGGCGAGCGCTACCTCAGCCCAGCCATCGCCCATACGGTCATCAACCAGGCGCTGCAGCGCGCCAGGCAGGGCAAGCAACCCGCTGGCGAGCGGCATAACCTCACGGCGCGACAGCTGGAGATCCTGCGCCTGATCGTGCGCGGCAAGGCCACCCGGGAAATCGCCACCGGCCTGGGCCTGTCGATCAAGACCGTGGAAACCCACCGCTCGCAAATCATGAAACGCCTGCAGATCCATGACGTGGCCGGCCTGGTGCTGTTCGCCGTGCGCGAGAAAATCATCAGCCTGGACGACTGAGCAACGGCGACCCGGCCGGCAGGTGCAGGCGCAGTGCAGCGGGCCTGGCCTGGAAGCGCAACGTGTCTGCCTGCGCCGGCTCACCATCGAGGTTGATGTCCAGCCCCTGCGAGCACTTGATCTCGACCCAGGGCAACCGGGCCCGGACGAACAGCCCGTTACCGGCCAACAGGTCACGCAGCGCCCCGACCATCTCCTGTGGTGCCGGCAGGATGGCGATGTCGAGCAAGCCATCGTCCACCAGCGCCTCAGGGCACAGCTCCTGCCCGCCCCCGGCCTGGCGGCCGTTGCCGATCCCCAGCGCCAGCAGGTCACCCTGCCAGTGGAAGTCCGGCCCTTGCAGCGCCACCGAGGCCGCCTGCAGTTCGCTGAAGCGCGACAACCCGGTGAACAGGTAGGCGGCGGCGCCCAGCACTTTCTTCAGGTCTTCGGAGGTGTTGGCCGTGACCTGGCTGCCAAAACCGCCCGTGGCCATGTTGAGGAACAACTGGTCGCCGGCCTGGCCCAGGTCTATTGGCTGTGCAGGTATGTTCAGCAAGGCCAGCGCCGTGGCGGGCTCCAGGGGTATGCCGGCAGCCCTGGCAAAATCGTTGGCCGTGCCGAGTGGCAACAACGCCAGGCTGGCCTGGGTACCCGCCAGGCCCATGGCCTCGGCAACATCGCGCAGCGTGCCATCCCCGCCTCCGGCAACGATATGGCCGTAACCGGCAGCCAGCGCCTCGTTGACCAGGCGCTGAGCGTCACCGGCCTCCCAGGTGACCCGCACATCCAGCACCCAGCCGCTATCGCGCAGGCCGTGCACGGCGCTGCGCAAGTCTTCGTTCATGGCCTGCTTGCCGTGCAGGATCAGCATTGCCTTGCGCCCTTGCATATACGCGCCTCCGTGAAGTGATCACCCCAGATCTCGACCCTCTGCAATCCCGGATCGTTGCATGCCCACAGAAAATAATGGGCCAACGCGGTCAATTTTGTGGGAGCGGCCATTGCCGGGGCCGCTCTGCGGCCCTATCGCGACACAAGGCCGCTCCCACAAGTGACCGCGTTGGCCGGCCATTAACCGACAAGCGTTGGCCTGTCTTTTTCCCAAGTGTGGCAATGCACGGCTATGCTCAGCAGATACACCTTTCTTGCCATGGACGCGCCCCGGCAGTGGTTTTTATCACTGCCGCCTAAGGGCGCGTCTTGCTATCCGCAACCTTTAGCGAGGATTCCGGGTCATGCGCATTCTCTGGACACTGCCGTACCTGCCCTGGCCGACCACCAGCGGCAGCAAGACCCGGCAATACCACCTGATACGCGCACTGGCACAACGGGGCCACCGGATTACCCTGCTGGTGCAATCGAAGAACCCCCTCGGCGATGCTGCCCGCGAGGCCCTGGAACCCTTGCTCGAACGCCTGATCGTGCTGCCCCGTCGACCCCTGCACAGCCCGCTGAACCTGCTGGCCTCGCCGATCCTGGACTACCCCATGCGGGCAATCATCAATGGCCTGGCCCCTCGCCTGCGGCACCGCTTCGAGCAATTGCTGGACGAGCCCTGGGACGTGATCCAGATCGAACACAGCTACAGCTTCCAGCCGTTCGAGAAGGCCCTGCAGGCACGCGGACTGCCGTACATGCTCTGCGAGCACACCCTGGAATCGGTGATGGGTGGCGCCAGCCACGATCGCCTGCCGCTGTGGTTGCGCCCGCTCAACGCCTTCGACCGCTGGCGCTATCGACGCTGGGAACAGCGGGTATTGCGCCAACCCACCGAACTGGTGGCGGTCAGCGCCCACGATGCCGAGCTGATCGCGCAAATCAGCGGGCGCCCGGTGAACGTGGTGGTCAATGGCGTGGACTGTGATTTCTACCAGCACGTGCAACCTGCGCTGCACAGCCAGCGCCTGCTGTTCGTAGGTAACTTCGAGTGTGGCGCCAACCTGGAGGCCATCGAATGGGCGCTGGAAGACATCATGCCGCAGGTGTGGATGAGCAATCCGGCGGTGCGCCTGGCGATTGCCGGGCATGCCATGCCGGCCAGCTGGAAACTGCACTGGAACGACCCGCGTATCGAATGGTTCGGCTACCGCCCCGACCTGCGTGAACTGCAGCGGCGTTCGGCACTGTTCTTCGCACCGCTGCGCTATGCCGGTGGTTCCAAGGTGAAAATCCTCGAAGCGATGGCCGCCGGCTTGCCAGTGATCACCACCGGCAAAGGCGTTTCAGGCCTGGCCGCGAACAACGGCGAGCACTACCTGGGCAGTGAGGATGGCGACCAGCTGGCCCTGCTGATCACCCAGTTGCTCAACCAGCCCTGGCGCATGAGCCAGTTGAGCGATGCCGGGCGCCAGTTCGCCCGCCAGCGCCACGACTGGAGCGTGGCCGCCCAGCAACTGGAGAACGTGCACATGCGCCTGGCCCAGGCGGCACCGGCCGAGGCCGCGCCGCTGGCCAGTGCCTGGCTGGGCCGCTCAGCCAAGTAGCTCGCTGAAGGGAATGAACGGCACGCTGTCACCCTGCTTCGGCGTGCTGCCTTCGCGCACTTCCACCAGCCCCTCGGCCCAGGCCGCGCTGCGCAGCACGCCAGAGCTCTGGTTCTTGTAGATGCGCACCTGGCCCTGTTCGATGCGGGCGCGCAGGTACTCGCGGCGCGTGCCGGGCTTGGGCCAGTCAAAACCGGCCGGCATGTCGAAACGCAGCGGCGTGACATCGGCCACGCCCTGGCGCCGCAACAGGTAGGGCCGGGTCAGCAGGCCGAAGGTGACCAGGGTCGAGGCCGGGTTGCCCGGCAGGCCGATTACCGGCACGCCCTGGAAGTGGCCGAAGGTCAGCGGCTTGCCGGGCTTGATCGCCAGCTTCCACAGGGCCAGCTCGCCGGCTTCGCGCAGGGCGGCGCCGAGGTAGTCGGCTTCCCCCACCGAGACACCGCCGGTGGACAGGATCAGGTCGACATCACCCAGCTCGGCCAGGCAGGTGCGGGTGCGTGCCAGGTCATCCGGCAGGATGCCCGCATCGACCACGTCGCAGCCCAGCCGCTGCAACCAGCTGACCAGCAGCCGGCGGTTGCTGTTGTAGATCTGCCCCGGCCCCAGCGGCAGGCCGGGCTCGACCAGTTCGTCACCGGTGGACAGCACCGCCACCCGCACCTTGCGCACCACATCCAGGCGGCCGTGGCCCAAGGTCGCAGCCAGGCCCAGCTCAATCGGCCCCAGCCGGGTGCCAGCGCTCATCACCTGTTCGCCCTTGCGGGTTTCCTGGCCCTGGGGACGAATGTTCTGCCCGGCTTTCAACGGCTCGAGAAAGCGTACCCGGCCATCCTCTGCCACTTCGGTGTTTTCCTGCATCTCGACGCAGTCGGCACCTTCGGGCAGCGGTGCCCCGGTGAAGATGCGCGCGCAGGTGCCCGCTTGCAGCGGCTGCGGCGCATGGCCGGCGAAAATCCGCTGGCTGACCGGCAGTGGTTCGCCCTGCCAGTCAGCCAGGCGCAGGGCGTAACCGTCCATGGCACTGTTCGGCCAAGGCGGCAGGTCGAGCGAGGCCACCAGGTCAGCGGCCAGCACACGGCCCTCGGCCTCGGCCAGTGGCAGGTTCTCGGTGTCGCGGATCGGAGCCGCGTCGGCCAATGCCAGCAGTTGCTCCAGGGCCTGTTCCACCGGCATCAGCGGCCGGGCCTGGCTGACCTCAGCCACGGCTGTCACAGGCTGCTGCCTGTTTCAGGTGCGGCACGAAGTTGCAAGGGCGATGGCGGGCATCCAGCTGCTCGGCGAGGATACCGTCCCAACCAGTGCGCACCGCATTGGTCGAGCCTGGCAGGCAGCACACCAAGGTACCGTTAGCCAGCCCGGCCAGGGCGCGCGACTGCACGGTGGAGGTGCCAATGTCGGCCACGGAAATCTGCCGGAACAGCTCACCAAAGCCTTCTACCTGCTTGTCCAACAAGCAGGCCACAGCCTCGGGCGTGCTGTCGCGGCCGGTAAAGCCGGTGCCGCCGGTGATCAGCACCACCTGCACGCTGTCATCGGCAATCCAGGTGGCAACCTGGGCGCGAATCTTGTACAGGTCGTCTTTCAGCAGCACGCGCTCGGCAAGGCGATGGCCGGCCGCGCTCAGGCGGTCGACGAACAGCTGGCCGGAGGTATCGGTGTCGAAGGTGCGGGTGTCGCTGACGGTGAGCACGGCGATGTTCAGCGGCACGAAGGGGGTATCTGCCTTGGCTTTCATGGGGGTCCGTCACAAGAAGATGGGATGGCCGCAGTTATAACACAGCACGCGCCCATCACAGCGTGACGCCCGTGGCCCTTGCCTTCGATCAATGCCCCGGGTTTGCCGCTATGCTGCACTGTAGACGGAACTTGCGTGGACGCCCTGCGTCTTAATGTCATCTAGCACCATCGCACTGGAGAAACACGATGATTCAACGGACCCTACCCGCCTTCCTGCTCGTCTTGGGCCTGGGCGCCCTCGCTGGCTGCGCATCGCCAACCGTCATTACCCTGAATGACGGTCGCGAAATCCAGGCCACCGACACACCGAAGTACGATGAAGACTCGGGCTTCTACGAATTCGAGCAACTGGACGGCAAGCGCACGCGCTTGAACAAGGACCAGATCCGCACCGTCAAAGAGCTCTGATCGCACCCTGTTTTTTGCAAAGGCCCTTTCAACAACAAGGGCTTGCGTGCAAAAAAAGGATGCAGTAGGATTTCCTTCATCGGAGTGTAGCGCAGCCAGGTAGCGCGTCTCGTTCGGGACGAGAAGGCCGCAGGTTCGAATCCTGTCTCTCCGACCAAATCCTTATCAAAAAGCCCGCCTTGTGCGGGCTTTTTGTTATGCCCTGGAAGGTGTCCCAGCCCCAGCGCGGCCCCTCTTGTGGGAGCGGCCCTGGGCCGCTCCCACATGTGTCAGTGCGCCACCTCAGCCTCCACCGGCACATACAGCAACTGCAGGCGCTCGCTGCTCCACTCACGGGTCTGGTTGGTCAGCGCCAGGTTGTTGTTCAGCTTCTGCCCATAGCTCGGCACGATTTCCTTGAGCCTGGCCTGCCAGGCTGGCGACTGGATACGGTCCTTGAAGGTCTTTTCCAGCACGGTCAGCATGATCGGCGCCGCGGTCGAGGCACCCGGCGAAGCGCCCAGCAACGCAGCGATGCTGCCGTCCTCCGCCGCCACCACTTCAGTACCGAACTGCAGCACACCGCCCAGTACCGGGTCCTTCTTGATCACCTGCACCCGCTGGCCGGCCTGCAGCAGCTTCCAGTCCTCGTTCTTGGCGTTGGGGAAATACTCGCGCAGGGCGTTCATGCGGTCATCGAAACTGAGCATCAACTGCCCCATCAGGTAGGTGCTGAGGTCGATGTTGTCGATGCCGGCATTGACCATTGGCAGCACGTTGTGGCTGTTCAGCGAGGCGAACATGTCCAGCAGCGAGCCATGCTTGAGGTACTTGGTGGAGAAGGTGGCGAACGGGCCGAACAGCAGCACCTGCTTGCCATCGATCATCCGCGTGTCCAGGTGCGGTACCGACATCGGCGGCGCGCCGACCGAGGCCTTGCCGTACAGCTTGGCCTGGTGGCGGGCGACCAGGTCGGGGTTGTCAGTCATCAGGAACTGGCCACCGACCGGGAAGCCGGCATAGCCTTCGGCTTCGGGGATCCCCGACTTCTGCAGCAGCTTCAGCGCGCCACCACCGGCACCAATGAACACGAAGCGGGCGTTGACGGCCTTTTCCTTGCCACCGTTGGCCAGGTCGGCCACCCGCACCTGCCAGGTGCCGTCGTCGTTGCGTACGATGTCGCGCACTTCATGACGCAGGTTCAGCGACACGTTGGGGTTGCGGGTCATCGCGGCGAACAGCTGGCGAGTGATTTCGCCAAAGTTCACGTCGGTGCCGATGGCCATGCGCGTGGCGGCGACCTTCTGCCCCGGGTCACGGCCTTCCATCACCAGGGGTGCCCACTTACGGATCTGCTCGTGGTCTTCGGAGATTTCCATGCCGCGGAACAGCGAACTGTGCTGCAGGGCGTCGACGCGCTTGTGCAGGAAGGCGACATTGTCGTCACCCCAGACAAAGCTCATGTGCGGCACGTTGTTGATGAACGACTTCGGGTTGCTCAGCACGCCCTGCTCGACCTGGTAGGCCCAGAACTGCTTGGATACCTCGAACTGCTCGTTGACCCCCACAGCCTTGCTGATATCGATGCTGCCGTCCTTGCCGACGCTGGTGTAGTTCAGCTCGCAGAACGCAGAGTGACCGGTACCGGCGTTGTTCCAGGCGTTGGAGCTTTCTTCGGCCACCTGGTCCAGGCGTTCGTAGACGTCGACCTTCCAGGAGGGCTCCAGCTCGGTGAGGTAGGTGCCCAGGCTGGCACTCATGATGCCACCGCCGATCAGCAGCACGTCGACAGTCTTTTCCGGTTCCGCGGGTTTGGAGCAGCCGATGACGCCCAGGCAGAGGAACGTCAGCAGGAATTTCTTCATTGATGTTATCCAGTTGTTGTGTACACGCGCGCCGCCTTGAGCAGGGAATGTGCCAACTGGGTATCGAGCAATGAATACGGGGGCTCGCGACGGGGAGCGTGGCGACAATCCGCCACAGGGCATAGGATGAAGCAGTGAAAGTGGCGGGTTTCCCCAGCAGCCAGCCCGGCGCAGCGTATTTGTGGGAGCGGCCTTTCGCGACACAAGGCCACCCCCACAAGGACTGCGTCAGGCAGAGAGACGGGAGGTGACTTCGCCCAGTTGCCCCGACAACCCATGCAGGCGCTGCCCCGCCTGCTCGGTATGCTGTACGGCCTCCTGGTTGGCCGTGGCGATGCGGGTGATTTCGATCAGGTTGCGCGAGATGTCCTCGGCCACGCTGGTCTGCTCTTCGGCCGCCGTGGCGATCTGCCGGTTCATGTCGCGGATTGCCTCCACCGCCAGGGTGATGCGCTGCAGCATCTGCCCGGCCTGCTGCACCTGTTCGGCACCCTCCTCGCTGCGCTGCTGGCCGCTTTCGATGGCCTTGACCGCTTCCACCGCCCCCGACTGCACTGCTTCGATGATCTGGTGGATCTCGGCAATCGAAGCCGCCGTGCGCTGGGCCAGGCTGCGCACCTCATCGGCGACTACCGCAAAACCACGCCCGGCCTCGCCGGCACGGGCCGCTTCAATGGCCGCGTTGAGCGCCAGCAGGTTAGTCTGCTCGGCAATGCCACGGATCACTTCGAGGACTTTGCCAATGCGCGTGCTGTCATGCTCCAGGTCGCGAATCACCGCCGCCGTACCGGCAATTTCGCGGTTGACCACGCCGATGATATCGATGGTCTGCTGCATCACCTGCTCGCCCGCCTGGGCACTGTGGTCGGCGTCGTCCGCCGCGCGGGCGGCCTCGGCGGCGTGGCGCGCGACTTCCTGGGCGGTGGCAGACATCTCATGCATGGCCGTGGCCACCTGGTCGGTGCGCTGGAACTGGTCATGGGTGCCACGGGCCATGTCGCCGGCGATGCTGCGCAACCGGCCGCTGGCGCCTTCCAGTTCCTGGGCGTTGTCCTGCAGCCGGCCGACCGTGTCGGCGAGGAAGTCGCGCAGGGTGTTGGCGGCCCGCGCCAGGCGGCCCAGTTCGTCCTCACGGCGGCTTTCTACCCGGGCGGCAAAGCGGCCCTGGCTAAGCTGCGCGACATACTCGATCAATTGACGAATCGGCTCGATCAGGCTGCGGTTGACCAGCCACAGGCTGAGCAGCCCCACCAACACCGCCGAGGCCAACATCACCAGCAAGCCCAGCCATACCGTGCGCTCCGCACCGGCACTGAGGCTGGCGGCTTGCTGATGGGCATCGGCACGCAGTTGCTCGACCAGTTCGCTCATCTGTTCACTGGCGGCGCGGTCCACGCCCTTGACCGCCTGGTCGCCGGCAACCGGGTCACCGCCCGCCGCCAGGAATGCCTGGCGCCCCTGTGCATAGGCCAGGCCTAGCTGCCGGTGGCTGTCACGCAGTTGCTGCAACGGCGCCTTGAGCCTGGCGTCGCTGCTATCGATCAATTGCCCGAGCAGTTGCTGCACCTGCTGCTCGCGAGCCTGGAACTGCTGCCAGTACTTGTCCATGTCAGCCGGCTGGCGCCCGCGCAACAGTACGTTCTTCCATTCCTGCACCTGGATCTTGAACTGCAGGTTGGCTTCGTCGATCAATTGCGAGGCCCGCAGCGGCCCGTCGACCAGCTCGGCGTAGCCGCGCACGCTGGACGAGAGGAACTGGAAGCACACCAGGGCGATCAGCAACATCGCCACCAGACTGCCGCCGAGCAGGGAGAGAATTTGCACTCTGAGGGATTTACGCAACATCTTGGATCTCGGAAAGCAGGAGGAAGACCGGGGGGCCGCGCAAGCTGGCAATGGGGTGCAACGCAGCCCGGTTACTGGCAGGCCAAAAAAAGGCTGCCATCAAGCAATGGCAGCCAGGTCGAGCACTTACGCAACAGTTGAGCTAGATACTCTCAGGCAAATACTACAGAAATGTTACAAGGCCACTACAAGCTACCCCGTAGTGAACTGCAAGGCCGCCAGCCGCGCATACAACGGGCTCTCTTCGATCAACTGGCGATGGGTCCCCACCGCCACCAGACGGCCCTTGTCGATGACCGCGATACGGTCGGCATGCTGTACCGTAGCCAGCCGATGGGCGATCACCAGGGTAGTGCGCCCGGCCATCAGGCGGGGCAACGCCTGCTGGATCAGGTGTTCGCTTTGCGCGTCGAGGGCGCTGGTGGCTTCGTCCAGCAACAGGATCGGTGCATCGACCAGCAACGCACGGGCGATGGCCAGGCGTTGCCGCTGCCCGCCGGACAGGCCGATGCCGCCCTCGCCCAGCGGTGTCTGGTAGCCCTGCGGCAGTTGCCGGATGAATGCGTCGGCATGGGCACCACGGGCCGCTGCCTCGACCTCGGCCTGGGTCGCCTCGGGCCGGCCATAGCGGATGTTGGCCTCGACCGTGCCGCGAAACAGCGAAGGGTTTTGTGCCACCAGGGCGAACTGCTGGCGCAGTTGAGCGGGGTCGAGTTCGGTAATCGCCCGGCCATCGAGCAGGATGCGCCCTTGCTGGGGGTCGTAGAAGCGCAACAACAAATCGAACAAGGTCGACTTGCCCGCCCCCGATGGCCCAACCAGCGCCACGGTCTGCCCCGGCTCGATGGCCAGGCTCAGGCCATCGACAGCCGCCACCGAGGGCCGTGACGGATAAGCGAACACCAACTGCTGCAACTCGATACGCCCACTGGCCCGCTGCTGCGGCAGCACCTGCGCCACGGCGGGCGGCAGGATTGCACTGCGCGCCGCCAACAGTTCGGCAATGCGCTCGGCCGCGCCCGCCGCCCGCTGCAGCTCGCCGATCACCTCGCTGAGGGTACCGAAGGCACTGCCGACGATCAGGCTGTAGAACACGAAGGCGGCCAGTTCGCCCGCAGAAATGCGCCCGGCGATCACGTCCATGCCGCCAACCCACAACATCACCCCCACCGCTCCCAGCACCAGCACGATCACCAGGGTGATAAGCCAGGCACGCTGGGCAATCCGCTGCCGGGCCACGGCAAACGCCGCTTCGACCGTGCCGGCGAACAGCTCGCGGTCGTGCGCCTGATGGTTGTAGGCCTGCACGGTCTTGATCTGCCCGAGGGCCTCGGCCACATAGCTGCCCACATCGGCCACCCGGTCCTGGCTCTGCCGCGACAGGCTACGTACCCGGCGGCCGAACAGCAGGATCGGCGCCAGCACCAGCGGCAGCGCTACCACCACGATGCTGGTGAGCTTGGGGTTGGTGATGAACAGCAAAGCCACGCCACCGATGACCATCAGCGCGTTGCGCAGGAACATCGACAGCGATGAACCGATTACCGATTGCAGCAAGGTGGTATCAGCGGTCAGCCGCGACTGGATCTCGGAGCTGCGATTGTCTTCGAAAAACCCAGGGTGCAAGCCGATCAGGTGGTCGAACACGGCCCGACGGATATCGGCCACGCAGCGCTCGCCGATCCACGACACCAGGTAGAAGCGGCTGAAGGTACCCACCGCCAGGGCCAGCACCAGCAGCAGGAACAGCCCGATGGTCTGGTTGAGCTGATGCGCGGAGCGGGTCATGAAGCCCTGGTCCACCAGCAGGCGGATGCCCTGGCCCATGGACAAGGTGATGGCGGCGGTGACAACCAGTGCCAGCAAGGCCAGCAGCACCTGGCGACGGTACGGGCGAACGAACTGCCAACCCAGGCGCAAGGCGCGGCGTTGACGCGAGGAAACCGATTCGGGCATGGCGCGGACCACTATGGTGGGGAATCCGCAGCCTACCACTCATCCAGGCCTGGGGAACCCTTGCAAGGTTGCTATAGCCTATCGGTCTAACCAGGCTATGGAGCTTTGTGGCCGTTTCTGCTGGACTGTGGCTGCCGTGATCCTGCAGGCACTGTCACAGGCCGGTCACGGCACAGGGTTACCCTGCGCTTGAACCTGATGAGGAGACAATACATGAGCTTGCAGCATGGCAGCGACAACCAGAAGCCCCGGACCACCCCGCAACCGCAGGTGTGCGGTTCGATCATCGACGCCCAGGGGCGCGAAGTACCGATCACCGAGCAGATGATCCAGCAGGCCTGCAAGGCCCTGGAAGAAAGCCGGGTAGAGCGCGTACGCAAAGGTTGATCGGCGAATTTCTTGCAACCCGGCGCTTGCGCCGGGTTTTTATTTGCCTGAATCCTGTGCTGGCCCTTTCGCGGGTAAACCCGCTCCCACAGGGACCACACCAGCCTTGAGATCAGCGGGGCACCTGTGGGAGCGGGTTTACCCGCGAAAAGGCCGGTACTGCGCTCAACATACCGTCAGACCAGCACCCCACCCAAGGCACTGACCAGCTGCGCCAACTGCGGCGACTCCCCACGCAAGCGCACCCCTAGCCCCTCGATCTCGCGCCGTGGCGGGTACTGCTTGCGCAACTGGTCGAATGCTGCACGCTGTTGCTGCGGGTCGTCGCTGAGGCTGCGGCGGAAATCGGCATCGTCGCGGCGTGGGTCGTACACCGCGCGGCACAGGGTGGCCATGGCCCAGGCCGGGTCGGTGCTGGCATCCAGTTCGATCTGCGCAAGCGGCGGCCGAGGCAGCAGGTCGGCCAGTTGCACCTGTTCATCCACACCGAGGAAGCGGCACAGCGCCTGGTAGATCTGCGCTGTACCACGCTGGCGACCGTCGAGGCTGTAGCCGGCAATGTGCGGCGAAGCCAGCGTGCACAGGTCGGCCAGTTGCAAGTCGACCTGCGGCTCACCCTCCCACACATCCAGCACCGCATGCACGTCTTCGCGGTCCAGCAGCAGTTCGCGCAGGGCCGCGTTATCCACCACCGGGCCACGGCTGGCGTTGACCAGCCACGCACCCGGGCGCAACTGGGCCAGCTGCGCCTGGCCCAGCAGGTGCCAGGTCGGGTGCTCGCCGCCACGCTGCAAGGGGGTGTGCAGGCTTATAACATCGCACTGTTGCAGGATGGTCTCGAGGCTGACGTAGTCGCCGCCCTCGGCGGCCTGGCGCAGCGGGTCGCATACCAGTACCTTCCAGCCCAGGCCGTGCAGCACCCGCACCAGGCGCCCACCCACTTCACCCGCGCCCACCACGCCATACACGCGCTCGGGCAGTGCCACGCCATCCAGCTCGGCCAGGGTCAGCAGGCTGCCCAGCACGTAATCGACCACGCCGCGGGCATTGCAGCCCGGCGCGCTACTCCAGCGGATACCGGCCTCGGCAAAGTAGTTCAGGTCGAGGTGGTCGGTGCCGATGGTGCAGGTACCGACAAAGCGCACACGGCTGCCTTCGAGCAACTGGCGGTCGACCTTGGTCACCGAGCGCACCAGCAGGATGTCGGCGTCCTTGACGCTGGCGGCATCGAGGCTTCGGCCCGGGTAACGGCGGATTTCGCCGAAACCCTGGAAGAAGGCATCGAGCAGCGGGATGTTCTCGTCGGCAACTATCAGCATGGCGCTCTCCTGTCTGGGGAACGCAGTGTAGGCGCAACGCCGGGCGTGTTCCAGAGCGCTTCAGTCGGCTTTCTTGCGGATCCAGTACAGGAAGGTACCGGCGTCCTCCTGCTGCTGCAGCAGTTCGTGGCCGAGGAAGTTGCAGAACTTGGGGATGTCGCGGCGGGTCGAGGGGTCGGTGGCGATGACCTTTAGCAGGCCGCCAGCGGCCAGGTCACGCACGTGCTGGTGCAGCATCATCACCGGTTCCGGGCAGTTCAGGCCAGTGGCGTCGAGGATGGCGTCGGGGGTGAAATCGGTCATGGGGGGCTCCGCAAATGATCGTCATTGTCGCGCATCGCGCGACGTGGTCCAAGCACCGCCTGCGAACACGCTGAGCCAGCTCTTGATCTTGATCTTGATCT
>NZ_JAMBDI010000031.1:55804-115546 GCF_036858055.1 Pseudomonas sp. SF2
TGACGGGCATCCATGCCCGTCACCTCCCTCCGCAGTCCCTTCGCTCGGCCTCCTGAAGTCGCAATCTGCGGCGCCTGAACTATCGCGCGCTTAGAAGCAAAAGCCGAAGCAAGAGCAAAGCGATTCGCTGTGCTCAGCGCGGTTTCAAGTCCATCCGGCGCAGATGGCAGGTCACTTCCTCACGGTCGTGGTACAGCTGCTTGCAGGCAATCGACACCTTGATCTTGCGCGCCTTGAACGTCGCCTCCATGCGGTCGAGCAGCCGGCGTACTTCGGCGTAGCGCTGCTTCATCGGCAGCTTCAGGTTGACCACCGCCTCACGGCACAGCCCCTCACCCAGCCAGGTCTCGATCAGCGAAGTGGTACGCGCCGGCTTCTCGACGATGTCGCACACCATCCAGTCCACCGGCTGCTTCGGTTGCCAGGTGAAACCATCGGCCATCAGGTGCTGGACCAGCCCTGTGTCCATCAGGCTTTCGGCCATCGGCCCATTGTCGATGGCAGTCACCAGCATGCCCCGGCGCACCAGTTGGTAGGTCCAGCCACCCGGCGAAGCCCCCAGGTCGACACCGGTCATGTCATCGCCCAGGCGCTGTTCCCACTGCTCGCGCGGAATGAACTGGTGCCAGGCTTCTTCCAGCTTGAGGGTCGAGCGGCTGGGTGCCTCGCGGGGGAATTTCAAACGCGGGATGCCCATGGGCCACAGCGCGCTGTTGGTAGCAGGGGCAACGCCAGCGAACACCCGGCGGCCGCTGATGAAGGTGAGCAGCAGGCGTGGGCGGCTGGCATCGTCGACCAGGCGGCCGGCCTTTTCCAGGGCCTTGCGCAGCGGCACCTCGAACTTGCGGCAGAAGGTAGACAGTTCCTTGCCTTCGTTGCTGTCCAGCACCTCCAGCCACAGGCTGCCGAACACCGGAAAGTCGGCCAGGTGCGCCAGCAACACACTGATACGGTCGCTTTCCGGCAGTTCGACATAACCGCCACGGGCCCACTGCCGCGGGAAAATCAGCTGGTTGAAGCGCAGTTCCCCCATCAAGCGCTCGGCACCGCCCTCCTCGCTACAGACAAACTCGGCACTGGCACTTTGCGGCTTGCCTTTGGCATAGCCGGCAACGCCCAGGCGGGCGGCATGTTCGCTGATTTCGGCGCACACCTCACCCTCGAAACCGGGCCGGCAATGCATGAACAGGGTATTCATCTCTCACTCCACTACGGCTGGCGCACCACAGGCGCTGGCAGGGCGGCGATGATAAAGGAAGATCGGAACCTGCGACACGCCCCGCCGGTCCAGAAAAGGGTCAGGTGACGCAAAGCGGTCTAACCTGACCTTTCAGCCAGGTCCGTGCCGTGCGGATCGACACAGAGCGGTGCCACCGGCAGATCTTGCCAGGCACCGGCGCAGAAGGAGTTGGCAATGCCCTCGCTCGATAGCCTGAATACCCTCAAATCCCTCAAGGTCGGCGACCAGACCTACCATTACTTCAGCCTCACCGAGGCCGCCCGCCAGCTGGGCGACCTGCAGCGTCTGCCCATGTCGCTGAAGGTGCTGCTGGAAAACCTGCTGCGCTGGGAGGACGGCAAGACCGTCACCGGCGACGACCTGCGCGCCCTCGCCCAATGGCTGGGCGAGCGGCGCTCCGACCGCGAGATCCAGTACCGCCCCGCGCGGGTACTTATGCAGGACTTCACCGGTGTGCCGGCCGTGGTCGACCTGGCCGCCATGCGCGCAGCCATGGCCAAGGCCGGTGGTGACCCGCAGCGAATCAACCCGCTGTCACCGGTGGACCTGGTAATCGACCATTCGGTGATGGTCGACCACTACGGCACGCCGCAGGCCTTCAGCGAGAACGTCGATATCGAAATGCAGCGCAACGGCGAGCGCTACGCCTTCCTGCGCTGGGGGCAGAGCGCCTTCACCAACTTCCGCGTGGTACCGCCGGGCACCGGTATCTGCCACCAGGTCAACCTGGAATACCTGGGCCGCACCGTCTGGACCCGTGAAGCCGATGGTCGCACCTACGCCTTCCCCGACACCCTGGTCGGCACCGATTCGCACACCACCATGATCAACGGCCTGGGTGTGCTCGGCTGGGGCGTGGGCGGCATCGAAGCGGAGGCGGCCATGCTCGGCCAGCCAGTGTCGATGCTGATCCCCGAAGTGATCGGCTTCAAGCTGACCGGCAAGCTGCGTGAAGGCATCACCGCCACCGACCTGGTGCTGACGGTGACGCAGATGCTGCGCAAGAAGGGCGTGGTGGGCAAGTTCGTCGAATTCTATGGTGATGGCCTGGCCGAGCTGCCCTTGGCCGACCGTGCGACCATCGCCAACATGGCCCCGGAATACGGCGCCACCTGCGGCTTCTTCCCGGTCGACCAGGTGACCCTGGACTACCTGCGCCTGTCAGGGCGCCCCGAGGCGACCGTGCAACTGGTCGAGCAGTACTGCAAAGCCCAGGGCCTGTGGCGGCTGCCGGGCCAGGAGCCACTGTTCAGCGACAGCCTGGCGCTGGACATGCAAGAGGTCGAGGCCAGCCTGGCCGGGCCCAAGCGACCGCAGGACCGGGTGGCCCTTGGCCAGGTCAGCCAGGCCTTCGACCACTTCATCGAACTGCAACCCAAACCGCTGGCCAAAGAGGTCAGCCGCCTGGAAAGCGAAGGTGGCGGCGGCGTGGCGGTAGGCAACGCCGACCAGGCCGGGGAAATCGAATACAGCCATCAGGGCCAGACCCAGATCCTGCGCGATGGCGCCGTGGTGATCGCCGCGATCACCTCGTGCACCAACACCTCCAACCCCAGCGTGATGATGGCCGCCGGGCTGGTGGCGAAAAAGGCCCTGGAAAAAGGCCTGAAGCGCAAACCCTGGGTCAAGAGCTCGCTGGCGCCAGGCTCCAAGGTGGTGACCGACTACTTCAAGGCCGCCGGGCTCAGCCCTTACCTCGACCAACTGGGGTTCGACCTGGTCGGCTATGGCTGCACCACCTGCATCGGCAACTCCGGCCCGCTGGATGACGCGATCGAAAAAGCCATTGGCAGCGCCGACCTCACCGTGGCCTCGGTGTTGTCGGGCAACCGCAACTTCGAAGGCCGCGTGCACCCGCTGGTCAAGACCAACTGGCTGGCCTCGCCGCCGCTGGTGGTGGCCTATGCCCTGGCCGGCAGCGTGCGCCTGGACCTGACCCGCGATCCGCTGGGCACCGGCAAGGACGGCCAGCCGGTGTACCTGCGCGACATCTGGCCCAGCCAGCAGGAAATCGCCGCCGCCGTAGCCAAGGTCGACACGGAAATGTTCCACAGGGAATACGCCGAAGTGTTCGCCGGCGATGCACAGTGGCAGGCCATCCAGGTACCGCAGGCGGCCACCTACGTATGGCAAGCCGACTCCACTTATATCCAGCACCCACCATTCTTCGACGACATCGGCGGGCCACCCCCGCAGATCACCGACATCCAGGGTGCGCGGATCCTGGCGCTGCTGGGTGACTCGGTGACCACCGACCACATTTCCCCGGCCGGCAACATCAAGGCCGACAGCCCGGCCGGGCGCTACCTGCGTGAGCAGGGCGTGGAGCCACGCGACTTCAACTCCTACGGCTCGCGGCGTGGCAACCATGAAGTGATGATGCGCGGCACCTTCGCCAACATCCGCATCCGCAACGAAATGCTGGCGGGCGAAGAAGGCGGCAATACCCTGCACGTGCCCAGTGGCGAGAAGCTGTCGATCTACGACGCGGCCATGCGCTATCAGCAGGAAGGCACCCCGCTGGTGGTGATCGCCGGCCAGGAATACGGCACCGGTTCGAGCCGCGACTGGGCGGCCAAGGGCACCAACCTGCTGGGGGTCAAGGCGGTGCTGGCGGAAAGCTTCGAGCGCATTCACCGATCCAACCTGGTTGGCATGGGTGTGCTGCCACTGCAGTTCAAGGCCGGGCACAACCGCAAGCAACTGGGGCTGACCGGCAAGGAGCGGATCGATGTGCTGGGCTTGCACGGCGCGCAGATCCGCCCGGGCATGAGCCTGCCCTTGCGTATCACCCGCGCAGATGGGCAGCAGGAACAGATCGAGGTGCTGTGCCGGATCGATACCGTGAACGAGGTGGAGTACTTCAAGGCGGGGGGTATATTGCATTATGTGTTGCGACAGCTGATTGCGAGCTGAGGCGGGTATGCTTGGGTCCGCTGCCGGCGATGGACCGCGCAGCGGACCCAACATTGTTCAATCAGAAGGACCACTTGTGCCTCGCTTCCACCTGATCGCACTTTTACTCCTGGCGCTCGGCTACACCCTCGCCCTGAGGCACGGCAACCTCGGTATCGCCACCCTGCCCACCTTTCTCGCCCTGCTCGCCAGCGCTCTGCTCGCTCGCCGTCCCCAGCGCTGGCAACAAGCCCTGGGCCACACCTTGTTCATCCTGCTGGCCATCGCCCTGGCCCTGCACTGGCTGCCCGGTTTCAACGCGGCCAAGGTCATCGACGGCGTCATCTTCAGCCCCGGCGCCCTACCCTTCACGATGTACCTGAACCTGGACAAACCGCTGATCGGCGCGTGGCTGCTGCTGGCCTGCCCTTGGCTGATCCTGTGGCGCAGCCAGGGCCTGGTGACCAGTCTGCTGTACGTCCTGCCCCTGACCCTGCTTGCCTGCCTGGGTGGTGCCTGGGCACTTGGCATGCTGGCCTGGGCCCCGAAATGGCCCGACCAGGCCTGGCTCTGGCTGCTGAACAACCTGCTGCTGGTAAGCCTGACCGAAGAACTGCTGTTCCGCGGTTACATCCAGGCCGGCCTGCAACGGTTGTTGCGCCACCAAGGGCTGGCATTGTTCGCCGCCGCCTTGCTGTTCGGCCTGGCCCACCTGGGGGCCGGCTGGCAATGGGTGTACCTGGCCACCCTTGCCGGTATCGGCTACGGCCTGGCGTACCGCTGGGGCGGTTTGGCCGCCGCGGTGCTCTGCCATTTCGGCCTGAACCTGGTGCACTTCACCCTCTTCAGTTATCCGATGCTAGCTCTTGGCTAGCCAATCGGTCACCATTCGACTTATCCGTCATTAAACAGCAGTAAAAACGCAATAATGACGCTAACTTGCTTGAACGTGCTCGCGGAATAACCCATAGCAACTGATGGCTTATTGCCGCGGATCAAGCACATTAAATATTCATTCAATAAAACCAGCGGCTTGCCGATACCTGTCGAAAGCCCTGCGGACTATCAACCCATGCGTAACAACCAGCCGATTACCCAGAGAGAACGGACTTTCCCTGCCCAGCAGCGGTTGATCTCCACCACCAATGCCAAAGGTGTGATCACTTACTGCAACGATGCCTTCATCGAGATCAGTGGTTTCACCCGCGAGGAGCTGACCGGTGCGCCGCACAACCTGGTACGCCACCCCGACGTGCCGTCTGCCGTGTTCGCCCACATGTGGCAAACCCTCAAGCAAGGGCAGCCGTGGATGGGCATCGTCAAGAACCGCTGCAAGTCCGGCGACCACTACTGGGTCAACGCCTATGTCACGCCGATCTTCGACAACAATCAGGTCGTCGGCTTCGAGTCGGTGCGGGTCAAGCCCACCGCCGAACAGATCCGCCGTGCCGAGGCGCTGTACCAGCGCATCAACCAGGGCAAGCCGCCGGTACCGCGCCGGGACAAATGGCTGCCGATACTGCAGGACTGGCTGCCGTTCATCCTGATCAGCCAGGTGGGCTTCCTGATCGGCAACTGGCTGGGCCATTCCTGGGGCTTCGCCCTGGCCGCCGGGCTTTCCGTACCGCTGGGCCTGCTGGGCCTGGGCTGGCAGCAGCGCGGCCTCAAGCGCCTGCTGCGCCTGGCCGAACAGACCACCTCCGACCCGCTGATCGCGCAGATGTACACCGACAGCCGTGGCGTGCAAGCGCGCCTGGAAATGGCCATGCTCAGCCAGGACGCGCGCATGAAAACCTGCCTGACCCGCCTGCAGGACAGCGCCGAACACCTCAGCGAACAGGCGCGCCAGTCCGATGTCCTGGCACACAAGAGCTCTTCGGGCCTGGAACGCCAGCGGGTGGAGACCGAGCAGGTCGCCGCTGCGGTCAACCAGATGGCCGCCACCACCCAGGAAGTGGCCAACCACGTGCAGCGCACTGCCGATGCCACCCAGGAAGCCAACCGCCTGACCAGCCAGGGCCGGCAGATTGCCGGTGAAACCCGCGAGGCCATCGAACGCCTGTCGGCAGCCGTAGGCGAGACCGGGCAGACAGTGACGCAACTGGCCAAGGACAGCGACGAGATTGGTGGCGTGGTCGATGTGATCAAGGGCATCGCCGACCAGACCAACCTGCTGGCGCTGAACGCAGCCATCGAAGCGGCACGAGCCGGTGAAATGGGCCGTGGCTTTGCCGTGGTGGCTGACGAAGTACGCCAGCTGGCCCAGCGCACCGCCGAGTCCACCGGGCAGATCCACGGCCTGATCGCCAAGCTGCAAAAAACCGCCAGCAATGCCGTGCTGACCATGGAAACCGGCCATCGCCAGGCGCAGGAAGGCGTTGACCGTGTGATGCAGGCCGACGAGGCCCTGGTTGGCATCAGCGAAGCGGTGGCCAACATCACCGACATGGCCACACAGATTGCCGCCGCAACCGAGGAGCAGACTGCAGTGGCTGACGAGATCAGCCGCAACATCAGCACCATTGCCGAACTGGCCGACCAGACCGCCGAACAGGCGCAGCACTCGGCACTGCTCAGCGAAGAGCTGACCAGCACGGCGGGTACCCAGTACTCGCTGGTGGAGCGGTTCAACCGCTAGGGCAGCTTCCAAGGGTACGGCATGCACTTTTTACGTGCGCCGTACTTGTGGGAGTAAATGTCTTGCTCAAGATCTAAAAGATTGCGTGGTCACTGTGGGAGCGGGTTCACCCGCGAACACCGGCGAAGCCGGTGCCATCTACCGCGCAGGCTTCTTCGCGGGTGAACCCGCTCCCACAGGGGACCGCGCAAGCTTTCAGAGTGCATTTACAGCAGTTGTTCCTGCGATGAGCGCGTGAGCATTACCAGTCCAGCTGCAAGCGGCTCTCGAAGTAGCGCTCTTCCCCACTCAGCGGGTCTGCAAAACGCAGGCTCTGCGCCAGCAGTTTCAGCGGCCGCTGGTAGTCGTCCTCGTCGTTGAGCAGTTGCGGATAGAACGGGTCATTGCTGATCCCCGCCCCCAATGCCGCCATGTGCACGCGCAACTGATGGGTCTTGCCGGTCACCGGCGACAGCCCGTAACGCCACAGCTCGCCATTCTTCTCCAGCACTTCGGCCAGGGTTTCGCTGTTGGCCTCCCCCTCTACCTCATGCATGCGGAAAAACGGCTCGCCATGCACCAGACGGCTTTTGTGCACCAGCGGAAATGCATGCTGCGGCATGGCCGCGGCAATGGCCTGGTAGCGCTTGTCGATGCGTCGTTCGGGGAACAGCCGCTGGTAGGCACTGCGGCTCTGCGGGTTGGCGGAAAACAGCACAAGCCCGGCGGTATGCCGGTCGATACGGTGCAACGGCACCAGGTGCGGGTTGCCCAGCCGGCGGATCAGGCGGCGCAGCAAGGTCTGCTCGACGTATTCACCGGTCGGCGTCACTGGCAGGAAATGCGGTTTGTCGGCCACCACCAGGTGCTCATCCACATGCAGCACCACCTCCTGCACCGGGATCGGCCGCTCGTTCGGCACTTCGCGGAAATAGTGCAGACGCATGCCGCGCTTGTACGGCAGCCCGGCCGACACCGCCCGCCCCTCGGCATCCAGCACCCGACCACGGGCAAAGCGGTCGAGCCATTGGGCCCGATCAATGGCCTTGAAATGGTCACACAGGCAGTCGAGCACGGTCGCCCAGTTACCGGGTGGCAGGCACACCGTGCTGGCTTGCTGGCGGGCGGGGTCGAAAGGCGTGGTCATGGCAGGGCTCGAAACGTTCACGGCCGCGCATTATCCCCCAAGCCCACGCCCTCAACCAGCCTGGACCATCGCCTCGCTGCGCTCCTTGAGCCAGCGCAGCACCTGCACGGGCTCCCAGCGGCCCGGGTCGTAGAGGGCATACAGCAACCCCTGGTAACCCACCACATCCAGCCCGCGGTGGTAGCCGGCACGCTGGAACAAGGCCTCGATCTCGGCGAAACAGGTATTGAAGTGGACCTTGCCAAACGGCGTGCGGTCGTCGGTCACCAGGCCTTCGAGACGCAGTTCCAGAACGGCGTCGGCCACCCGCTCGACGGGCATGCGGTTGACGCTGTACTTGAGTTGCTCGACATTGAGCATGGTTTCACCCTGATACTGTACTTATATACAGCATACGAACATCCCCTTGCTGGCGTCAATGCGCTTCATCGCAGCCCCGGCAGGTAGCCGCTACCTTTGCGAATGGTCAGCACCTGCCGCCGCGGCGTGTCGCGCGTTACCGACAGGTGCACCCACCTGTCGAATTCCAGGATGAGTTGATCGAAGGGCACGGCACTTTCGCTGATCCGCCGCACGGTTTCCCGCGGGCTGAGTTTTATCACCGTGAAGTCTGCTGCCAACCCCTGGATATGCTGGCTATTCGCGGCACCGCCAATCGCCCGGTTTAGCTGCTCACTGCGGTAACCGCTGCTGACGATGACTGGGGCATTGAACAGTGCGCGCACCTGTTCCAGCGCACAGCACAGCAGTTGCAGGTTGGCCCTGGCTTCAGGAGGTGGTGAGTTGTCGAATCCGTCCCTGGCAGCGAGTTGAGAAACGATCATTTCATCAAGCGTGAAATGCGGGGTGATCAACATGGCGAGGCTCCCGATGACTGAATGTGGCACCGGATCATCAGCTCACATTCATCACCTTGGAGCAGGGTTGCAGCTCCTCTGGAGCCATTACTGCGCGAGAAACGCCACCACCTGTTCGGCATCGAACGGCCAGTGCAGTTCGCCGCCGTTGTCACAGCGGCGCAGCACGGGAATGATCAGGCCATAGCGCTCGAACAGGGCTTCGTTCTCGGCAATGTCGACCAGCTCCACCAGCAGGCCATGATCGACGAAGGGCATCAGCACCGCCTCGGCCACTTCACACAGGTGGCAGCCGAGGGTACCGAACAGTTGGCATTCAGGCAGCATGGGGCAAGTCCGGTTTGGCAGGTAGAAAGCCTATTCTAGGTCTGTCCTGCCCACCGTGCACCTGACCTGGCTCAATCCTGGCTGGTCGCGCCGATCCGGTGTAGCGACAGGTCTGCGCCCTGGAACTCCTGCTCATGGCTCAAGCGCAGGCCATGCAGCGCGCGGATCGTACCGTAGACGGCGAAACCACCGGCCAATGCCACCAGCACGCCCATCAGGCTGCCCAGCAACTGGCTGACCAGACTGACGCCGCCCATGCCGCCCAGGGCCTCCTGGCCGAACACGCCGCAGGCAATGCCCCCCCATACGCCGCACAGGCCATGCAACGGCCACACGCCCAGCACATCGTCGATCTTCCAGCGGTTCTGTGCCGCAGTGAAGGTCCAGACAAACAGCGCGCCCGCCACCAGACCGGTAGCCAGCGCACCGATCGGGTGCATCAGGTCGGAGCCGGCACACACTGCCACCAGCCCGGCCAGCGGCCCGTTATGCAGGAAGCCTGGGTCGTTACGCCCGGCCAGCAAGGCCGACAGGGTGCCACCGACCATGGCCATCAGCGAGTTGATCGCCACCAGGCCGCTGACGCCCTGCAGGGTCTGGGCACTCATGACGTTGAAGCCAAACCAGCCGATGATCAGGATCCACGACCCCAATGCCAGGAAGGGAATGCTCGACGGCGCAAACGCCACCAGCCGACCATCACGGTAGCGCCCACGGCGAGCGCCCAGCAGCAGCACCGCCGCCAGCGCCAGCCAGCCGCCCATGGCATGCACCACCACCGAACCGGCAAAGTCATGGAACGGCGCGCCGAAGCGTGCCTGCAACCAGGCCTGTACGCCCAGGTTGCCGTTCCACACCACACCCTCGAAGAACGGGTAAATGAACGCCACGATCAACGCCGTGGCACACAGTTGCGGCACAAAGCGCGCCCGCTCGGCGATGCCCCCGGAGATGATTGCCGGAATCGCCGCGGCGAAGGTCAGCAGGAAGAAGCACTTGACCAGCGCATAGCCATGGTCGGCCGCCAGCGCTGCCGCTGGCTGGAAGAAGTTGACCCCGTAGGCGATCCAGTAGCCGATGAGGAAGTACACCAACGCCGAGATGGCGAAGTCGCTGAGGATCTTCGACAAGGCGTTGACCTGGTTCTTGTAGCGTACCGTGCCCACTTCGAGAAACGCGAAGCCGGCATGCATGGCCAGCACCAGAATGGCCCCCATGAGAATGAACAGGGTGTTGGAACCGTGGACCAGGGAGTCCATCGCGCTGTGCATGTTTTCCATGAAATAGGCAGACCTGCTGAAAAAGGCACCAGGACAGTTCAAGAACCTGCATCCCTGCACCGAATCGGTGCCAGCCCCCTGCCCTGTTTCGGTGAGCCGGGCGGAGCCTGCGTGGTTTTTTCTTGGGTTTGTCGTGGATTGGGTTAAGGTTTATCGGTATCCGCTGCGCTGGCGCCCTTAATCGGCGCAATACCCGACCGGGGCGCCCCGCAACGTGGCAAAGCACTTAGCAAGGCCCATACCAGCGCCGGCACTTGAACCTTCGGCGCATGCTATTACTCGAACTACCAACACTCATCGACAGGGAGACACCCATGGCCAGCAAATCGGCAAAGACTGCACAAGAGATATTGATGGCTGACTTCCAGGCACTGGTCCGCGACACCGAGAAACTGCTGGCCGACACCGCCAACCTGGCCGGCGACCAGGCAGACGAGTTGCGTGAACAGATCCACGACCGCCTGGCCCAGGCCCGCGAAACCCTGCAACTGACCCAGGACTCGGTGCGGGAGCGCGGCCAGGCAGCGTTGGGCAGCGCCGAGCAGTACGTACAGGAAAAACCGTGGCAGGCGATCGGCATTGCCGCTGGCGTCGGCCTGTTGATCGGCCTGCTGGCCAACCGGCGCTAAGGGGTCCCCATGGAGAATGACGCCAACGGCGCCAGCGCCTCGGGCAAGCGCCTGGGCGCGGCTGCGCTGGGGCTGTTGCACAGCCATATCGAACTGTTCGGCATCGAGTTGCAGGAGCAGAAGGGGCGCACCTTGAGCCTGCTGCTGTTCGCCGGCCTGGCCCTGGTTTTTGCCCTGCTGCTGCTGACGGCGCTGTCCGGGCTGTTGCTGGTGCTGCTGTGGGACAGCTATCGCCTGGCCGGCATCATCGGCTTGTGCGTGTTCTACGGCATCGCCGCGCTGTACTGCGGGTTGCGCCTGAAGGCAGCAGTGTTCGACGAGTCGTCGCCCTTTGGCGCCACCCTCGAGGAACTCGCCAAGGACCGGGAGCGCCTGTTGCCATGAGCCTGCCAGAACTGCCAAACACCCGTAACCCGCGCGAACTGCGCAAGGCGCTGTTGCGCCTGCGCATGGAAATGCACCGCCAGGAAATCCGCCACGAATCCGCGCAACTGCTGGAGCCACTGCGCCGCGTGCGCGGCATGGGCAGCTCGCTGCACGACGGGCTGGGCATCAAGCATGCACCGCTGTGGGGGATTGGCGCCGTGGTGGCGCTGGGCTTCCTCACCGGCAAGGGCGTGCGCAGCGGCAACCTGACGCGGCTGGTGCGCCTGGGCTCCAGCCTGCTGCCACTGCTGCGCCTGTACCTGCAAGGCAGCCGCCGCCCCTGAGCGTTTTCCGTCGACTGCACCGGCCCTATCGCCGGCAAGCCGGCGCCCACCTCGACCGCATGGGCCTCAAGCCATGCGCAATCCGTGTGGGCGCTGGCTTGCCGGCGATAGGGCCATTGCAGGCTTACCCCTTGCGCTGCCCTTCCGGACACCGGAAGCTATACCCCTCGATCCACAGGAGACCGCGCCTTGGACTGGCACACCCTGCTCACCCGCGAACGCCTGGGCAAAGCCCTGTACAGCGCCGATGAACTCGGGCGCAGCCCCTTCCACAAAGACCACGACCGCATCATCTTCTCCGGTGCCTTCCGCCGCCTAGGGCGCAAGACCCAGGTGCACCCGGTTTCCAGCAACGACCATATCCACACCCGCCTGACCCACTCGCTGGAAGTCAGCTGCGTCGGCCGCTCACTGGGCATGCGCGTCGGCGAAACCCTGCGCGACAGCCTGCCGGACTGGTGCGCCCCCAGCGACCTGGGGATGATCGTACAGTCGGCCTGCCTGGCCCATGACATCGGCAACCCGCCGTTCGGCCACTCTGGCGAAGACGCCATCCGCCACTGGTTTCAGCAGGCCGCCGGGCGCGGCTGGCTGGACGACATGAGCGACGACGAGCGCGCCGACTTCCTCAACTTCGAAGGCAACGCCCAGGGCTTTCGCGTACTCACCCAGCTGGAGTACCACCAGTTCGACGGCGGTACCCGGCTGACCTATGCCACCCTCGGCACCTACCTGAAGTACCCGTGGAGCGCGCGCCACGCCGACGCCCTGGGCTACAAGAAGCACAAGTTCGGCAGTTACCAGAGCGAACTGCCACTGCTCGAGCAGATCGCCCGCAAGCTCGGCCTGCCGCAACTGGAACACCAGCGCTGGGCGCGCCACCCGCTGGTCTATCTGATGGAAGCCGCAGATGACATCTGCTACGCGCTGATCGACCTGGAAGACGGCCTGGAAATGGAGCTGCTGCAATATGCCGAAGTCGAAGCGCTGCTGCTCGACCTGGTCGGTGATGACCTGCCGGAAACCTACCGCCAGCTTGGCCCTGGCGACTCACGGCGACGCAAGCTGGCAATCCTGCGTGGCAAGGCCATCGAGCACCTGACCAACGCTGCCGCCCATGCCTTCGTCGAGCAGCAGCAGGCCTTGCTGGCCGGGCAACTGGCGGGCGACCTGGTCGAACACATGCACGGCCCGGCCAAGCGCTGCGTGCTGCAAGCCAAGGACATGGCACGCAACAAGATCTTCCAGGACAAGCGCAAGACCCTGCACGAGATCGGCGCCTACACCACCCTGGAGATTCTGCTCAACACCTTCTGTGGTGCCGCCCTCGAACAGCACGGTGGACGCACGCCCTCGTTCAAGAGCCGCCGCGTACTGGACCTGATCGGCAACAATGCCCCCGACCCGCACGGTTCGCTGCACAGTGCCTTCCTGCGCATGATCGACTTCATCGCCGGAATGACCGACAGCTATGCCAGCGAAATGGCCCGGGAAATGACCGGGCGCTCCAGCCCGACCTGAGCCTGCCGGTGCCGCCCCGGGCATCGCTCGGAGCTGCACCGTGTAGTGTGGGAAACTTCCTACATATACTGGCGGCAAGTTAAACAGCACGAATATAAATCAATGAAAAGTTACCAATCACGCTTTGACATCGAGTTAAACGCGCCTGTTTCGTAGCCCGTTTTGTTTTATCTTGTAAGCCATTTCCCATATAGAGCTAATAGCCCTTCCTCGCATGCCCGATGACTTCCAACTGCGATAAGGTTCCGCCTGTCACCCTCAGTCGCCCGTAGGGAAGTTGAACATGCATTCCATATTTATTGTCGACGACCATCCCGTCATTCGCCTGGCCGTCCGTATGTTGCTGGAAAACCAGAATTACAAGGTTGTCGGCGAGTCGGACAACGGCGTGGACGCCATGCAGATGATTCGCGAAACCGCTCCTGACCTGGTCATCCTCGACATCAGCATCCCCAAGCTAGACGGGCTGGAGGTGCTTGCCCGCTTCCAGGCCATGGCCCTGCCCCTGAAGGTGCTGGTACTGACTGCGCAGTCTCCCGCATTGTTTGCCGTGCGCTGCATGCACTCGGGTGCTGCGGGCTACGTGTGCAAGCAGGAAGACCTGAGCGAGCTGCTCAGTGCAATCAAGGCCGTGCTGGCCGGTTACAACTACTTCCCCAGCCAGGCAATAAAGCATAACCAGGCGGTAGATGCCGACCTGCAACTTTTCCGTCAGGTGAATGACCGCGAACTGATGGTGCTGCAACTCTTCGCCCAAGGCCGCAGCAACAAGGAAATTGCCAAGGGCATGTTCCTCAGCAGCAAGACCGTCAGTACCTACAAGAAGCGTCTGATGCACAAACTTAAGGTCAATACACTGGTCGACCTGATCGAAATGGCCAAACGCAACGCGCTGGTCTGAGGGTCGTCATGGCGCGCCTTATCGTTCGCCTGCTGCTCACCCTGCTCCTGTTCAGCGGCATGGCGCAGGCTACCCATCACGAGGCCTCGTCCTATGCCCTGCTGGCACGGTCATCGGCCAGGCCGGCACCGCCTGCGCTCACGGACGAACAACGACAATGGCTCGAAAGCCGTCAGGAACTGGTGCTGGGTACCTCGGCACCGGACTACCCGCCGTTCGACATCACCAGTGGCGGCCGCGACTACCAGGGCCTTACCGCCGAGTACGCGAGCCTGATCGGCAAGGCCCTGCAGTTGCCCGTGCGGGTGCTGCGCTTTTCCAGCCGGCAGGCAGCGGTGGAGGCGCTGCGGCACGGTGATATCGACCTGCTTGGCAGCGCCAACGGCTACGAAGCGGCCAGCGATGGCCTGGCGCTGTCGCACCCCTATGCCATCGACCAACCGGTACTGGTAACGCGGGAGGACGAAAGCCGGGCACTGGACATGGGCCTGGACGGCATGCGCCTGGGCATGCTCTACCATTACCTGCCCCGGCAGGAGGTGAAAAGCGCCTACCCCAAGGCCGAGCTGCTGGCCTTCGGCTCGTCCAGCCAGGCCCTGAATGCCGTGGCGTTCGGCCAGGCCGACGTGTTCATCGGCGATACCATTTCCACCCACTACCAGCTCAATCGCAGCCACCTGCCGCGCCTGCGCATGGCCAGTTTCGGCAAGCACGAAGCCATCGGCTTCGGGTTTGCCCTGCGCCAGCAGGACAGGCTGCTGATGGAATTGGTGAACGCGACCCTGGAAAGCCAGACCCCAGCCATACGCGCCAGTATATTCAAGCGCTGGAGCGCCGGTAGCGACCTGCTGCTGACCGACCGCAGGCTGCAACTGACCGACGCAGAAGAACAATGGCTGCAGGACCACCCGGTGATGCGCGTGGCGATCGACGACACCGCTGCACCGGTCTCCTATTTCGATGGCTCGGGGCATTTTCGCGGTATCACCGCCGACCTGCTCGAACTCATTCGCCTGCGCACCGGCTTGCGTTTCGAAGTGCAGCGCGCCAGCGGCCTCGCCGACATGATTGCCCGCCTAAAGGATGGCCGCGCCGATGTGATCGCTGCATTGGCCAACGGCGGGGTAAGCGAAGACGACCTGCAAATCAGCCGGCCCTACCTGGAAAGCGCCTATGTACTGGTCAGCCGCAAGGACAAAAAGCCCTTCACCTCGCTCGAGCAACTGCAGGGGCATCGCATCGCCATTACCCGCTACAGTGCCATGGACGCCATGCTGTCGCGGCACTATCCACAAATCGGCTGGGTCGAGACCGAAAGCGCGTTCTATTCCATGGCGTTGCTCAACAGCGGTGCCGTCGATGCGGTGATCACCACCTTGATCGACGCCAACCACGCCCTGGCCGGCAACCCCGAACTGGTCATCCGGGCCACCGTCGGCAGCGAACCTGCCAACTTCGCCATGGCCACCAGTGCCTCGTCCCGGGCGCTGGTGTCGATCCTCGACAAGGCGCTGCTGAGCATCTCGCCGGAAGAACTGGGGGTAATCAACAACCGCTGGCGCGGCTTCAGCCTGCACGAGGATGGCAACGACCAGGGTTATCGCCGGCTGGCGATACAGGTGGTACTGGGCACCGCCGTGCTGTTGCTGCTGGCCTTGCTGTGGAACGCTCGCCTGCGCCTGCAGATTCGCCAGCGGCAACGCGCCGAGCGGGCGCTGAACGACCAGTTGGCGTTCATGCGCGCCCTGCTCAACGGCACGCCCCACCCCATGTACGTGCGTGACCGCGAGGGCTGCCTGCAAAGCTGCAACTACAGCTACCTGGAAGCCGTGCAGGCCCGCTCCGACGAGGTCATCGGCAAACAACTGGAGGGCAGCCTGTTCGCCGATTGCGAGCAGACCCGGCAGATCCACGCCGATTACCTGAAGGTGATGGCCGAAGGCTCGCCACTGATCATGGACCGGCCGCTACGGATCAAGGGCCGCGAGATGACCATCTACCACTGGATTCTGCCGTATCGCGACTCACTGGGTGAGGTGCAGGGCATCATCGGTGGCTGGATCGACATAAGCGATCGCCGCCATCTGGTCATGGAGCTGCGCCGGGCCAAGCAGCAGGCCGACGATGCCAACCGCGCAAAAAGCACGTTCCTGGCTACCATCAGCCACGAAATCCGCACCCCGATGAATGCAGTCATCGGCATGCTCGAGCTGGCAGTCAAACGTGCCGACCAAGGTCGGGTAGACCGCGGCGCGCTGGAGCTGGCCTACCATTCGGCCAAGGACCTGCTGGGCCTGATCGGCGATATCCTCGACATCGTGCGCATCGAGTCCGGGCACTTGTCCCTCGCCCCGGAGGCCGTCGACCTGGCGGCCCTGGTCGAATCGGTAGGGCGCATTTTCGAGGGCCAGGCGCGGCAGAAAGGCCTGGCCCTGGAGGTGATGATCGCGCCGGCCGCACGCTGCCATGCGCTGCTCGACCCCCTGCGTTTCAAACAGGTACTGTGCAACCTGGTGAGCAACGCTATCAAGTTCACCGAGCACGGCCAGGTGCGCATCTGCGTCAACGTGGTGGAGGACGACACCAGTACCCCCGCAGTGCTGGAGCTGGAAGTGCGCGACAGTGGCATCGGCATCCACCCCGACGACCTGCAACGCCTGTTCAACCCGTTCATCCAGGCCAACCCGCATAGCCAAGGCGCCCGCGCGGGTACCGGCCTGGGCCTGGCCATCTGTCGCAACCTGTGCGAAATGATGGGAGGCAGCCTGACCATCAAGAGCCTGGAAGATGTCGGCACCCAGGTGCGCCTGAAGATGCCGCTGCAGCGGGTTGATGCCGCAGCGCAGCCGGCCCCGCTGATCGAGAACCTCGACGTGCCCGACCCACGGCTGAACGTGCTGGTGGTCGACGACCACCCGGCCAACCTGCAACTGATGGCACAGCAGCTTGGCTACCTGGGCCTGGAGCACACCAGCGCCCGCGACGGTCGCGAAGGCCTGGCTACCTGGCGGGCGGGCGATTTCGATGTGCTGGTGCTCGACTGCAACATGCCGCACATGAACGGCTATCAGCTGGCCACCGCCGTGCGCACCGAAGAACGCCATGGCAAGCGGCCGCGCTGCACCATTCTTGGCTACACCGCCAACGCGCAGCCGGAGGTACGCCGCAAGTGCCTGAGCGCCGGCATGGACGACTGCCTGCTCAAGCCTATCAGCTTGGCCACGCTCAGCCAGCGCCTGGCCGGCATCCACCCGCGCCGTCAGCAAAAACGGCGGCGCAAGCTGTACCAGCTGGACGGCCTTGCCGCAGTGGTCGGGCATGACCCGATCGACCGCCAGCGCTTCCTGCAGGCCTTGCAACAGAGCCTGCAGGCCGATCTGGCCACTTTGATGGCACTGCATCCGCAGCACGACAGCGCTGCCATTGCCGAACAGGCGCACAAGGTGCTCAGCGCCGCGCGGATGCTGGAAGCACCCGAGCTGATAACGGCCTGCGAAGCCCTGGAGGCCAGCGGCTTGCCCACCGCCCAGCTACGCCTTCGGCGCCAGGCACTGGCGCGGCATATGTGCCGGGTAGAACGCGCCCTGGCCAAGGAACTGGCCACAGGTACCTGCACACAGGCAGGCAGCCAGGCGTGTTAACTGGTAGACTGCGCGGCGTTATTACCTAAGAGGATTGTTTCATGGCCACAAACCGCTCCCGTCGCCTACGCAAGAAGCTGTGTGTCGACGAGTTTCAGGAATTGGGCTTCGAGCTGAACCTGGAGTTCAAGGAAGATCTGGACGACCAGGCAATCGATGCTTTCCTCGACGCGTTCCTGGCAGAAGCCATGGATGCCAATGGCCTGGACTATGTAGGCGGTGACGATTTCGGCCTGGTGTGCTCGGTCAAACGCGGCTCGGTCAGCGAAGAACAGCGTGCAGCCGTTGAAGCCTGGCTCAAAGGCCGCAGCGAACTGACCAAGATCGAAGTCAGCCCGCTGCTGGACGCCTGGTATCCGGAAAAGCCGATCAACAAGGCCGAGTAATTCCGGCCCGGCTCGATCGCTGAAAAGGCCACCCCTACGGGTGGCCTTTTTTATTGGCGTGCTTTTCCGTCGAACGTGGCGCATCGTCGCTGCGCTTGGGGCATAATGCGTATTCTTTCATCCTGGGGCCATCATCCCTTACAGCCCCAATGCCCTTTTCCCTCGCCGTAGGGTATTTATTCATTATGATCAAAACGCTTCGTCCCCTCGTTCTTGCCGGCCTGTTGTTGCCACTCGCCCTGCCCAGCCAGGCCGCCGCCGTCAATACCACGCTGCCTGTCAAAGTGCAGCAGGCCCTCAAGGCCAACAAGCTGCAGGATTCGGCCCTGTCGCTGGTGATGCTGCCACTGGACGGCCCCGGCACACCGACCGTGTTCAATGCCGATGTCTCGGTGAACCCGGCCTCGACCATGAAACTGGTCACTACCTACGCCGCCCTCGAACTGCTCGGCCCGACCTTCCAGTGGAAAACCGAGTTCTACACCGACGGTACCCTGAGCAACGGTGTACTCAACGGTAACCTGTACCTCAAAGGTGGCGGCGACCCCAAACTGAACATGGAAAAACTGTGGTTGCTGATGCGTGACCTGCGCGCCAATGGCGTGCGCACCATCACCGGCGACCTGGTGCTGGACCGCAGCCACTTCGTGCAGCCCAACCTGCCGCAGTTCAACGACGATGGCGGCGATGAGAACAAGCCGTTCCTGGTCAAGCCCGACTCGCTGCTGGTCAACCTCAAGGCCCTGCGCTTCGTGGCTCGCAACGATGGCGGCAAGGTCACCATCGCGGTCGAACCGCCGATTGCCAGCATCCGCATCGACAACCAGGTCAAGGCCGTGGCCTCCAAACAATGCTCGGGAGATGTGCGCTACAACCCGGTGCAACAGGCCGATGGCATCAGCGTAACGGTCAGCGGCCAGCTGGGTGACGGCTGCAACTCGCAGACCTACCTGTCGCTGCTCGACCACCCGACCTACGCCGCCGGTGCCGTGCGCGCGATCTGGAACGAACTGGGTGGCAGCATCCAGGGTGGCGACCGCTTCGAGAACGTTCCCAAGGGCGCACGCCTGTTGGCCCGCGCCTTCTCGCCAGACCTGGTGGAAGTGATCCGCGACATCAACAAGTACAGCAACAACACCATGGCCCAGCAGCTGTTCCTGAGCCTTGGCGCGCAGTTCCGCACCGATGCCGATGGTGACGACGCCCGCGCCGCCCAGCGCGTGGTGCGCCAGTGGCTGGCGAAGAAAGGCATTACCGCACCGCACCTGGTGATGGAAAACGGCTCCGGCCTGTCGCGCGCCGAACGGGTCAGCACCCGGGAAATGGCCGCCATGCTGCAGGCCGCCTGGAAAAGCCCCTATGCTGCCGAGTTCATGAGCTCGATGCCGCTGGTGGGCATGGACGGCACCATGCGCAAGCGCCTGAAGCGCACCGCCATGACCGGTGAAGGGCACATCAAGACCGGCACGCTGAATACCGTGCGGGCGATTGCCGGCTTCAGCCGTGACAGCAACGGCCATACCTGGGCGGTGGCGGCGATCCTCAACGACCCGAAACCATGGGGCGCCTCGCAGGTACTCGACCAGGTGCTGCTGGACCTTTACCGCCAGCCGAAACTGGCCGGCAGCACGACAGCCAACTGATCGCCAGCCAGTACCGGCCTCTTCGCGGCTAAAGCCGCTCCCACAGGTACATCACAGGTCTTGAACCCTGCGCTGTACCTGTGGGAGCAGCTTTAGCCGCGAAAGGGCCGGTACCGACAACCGCGAACGCTCAGGCCAACTCCCCCTCCACCCGGTCCCGCCCGCCCTGCTTGGCCGCATACACCCCTGCATCAGCCCGCAACAACAAGGCATCGGCCCCTTCCCCCGGTCGCCAGCCGGCCACACCAAAACTCGCGGTCACCTTACCCACGCCTTCCACTGGAACATCGCGCACCCCTTGCCACAGTTCCAGCGCCAGCAGCCGCGCCTGCTCGGCATCGCTACCCGGGCACAACACCATGAATTCCTCGCCACCCAGCCGGCAGAACACATCGGTACGCCGTAGACGCTGGCCGATACGCAGGCACAGGCTGCGCAGCACGTGGTCGCCGGCGGCGTGGCCGAAGCGGTCGTTGATGCGCTTGAAGTGATCGATGTCAAGCATGATCACCGCCAGCGCCAGGCCGTCGCGCTGGGCCCGCTCCAGTTCGTACTTGAGCCGCTCCTGGAAATAGCGGCGGTTATGGATACCGGTCAGCGAGTCGGTCACCGACAGCGCACGCAACTCTTCCTCCACGCCCTTGAGGTCGGAGATGTCCGTCAGGTAGCCGTGCCACAAGGTGCAGCCCTGCTCGCCCACTTCCGGCGTCGCCTCGCCACGCACCCAGCGCAACCCGGCACGCGGCAGGCAGACACGGTATTCTTCGCGCCAGGGCGACAGGTGTTCTGCCGAGTAACGCACCGACCGGCGCACACGCTCCAGGTCATCCGGGTGGATGCGCTCGAACACCACCGTGGCATCCTCGCGCAACTGCTGCAGGTCGACTTCATAGATGTCGTACAGGCCCATGCTGGCGTACGGAAAGCAGGAATGGCCGTTGCCATCCAGGCGGTACTGGTAGATGCCCCCCGGTACCTCGGCACTGAGCTTCTCCAGAAGGCGGTCACGCGCCGCCAGCGCCTCATGCACCCGACGCCGTTCAGTGACATCGATGCAGATCGCCAGGTAGCCAATCCACAATCCGTGTTCATCGAGCATGGCGGTGACCAGCATGTTGGCCACCAGTTGGCTGCCGTCGGCGCGCACCAAGGTCCACTCCCCCGGCTCGGCGCCATGCTCCTGCACCGTTTCGGCAAACATGGCCTGGCCGCCTGCAATCGGCCGGCCGTAACGCAGGCTCAATGCATGGGCACGCCGGCTCAACTCCTCGGGCAGCACCAGGTCCTCCAGGCGCAGCTGGCCGATCGCCTCGCTGGCCGGGTAGCCGAGCATGCGCTCGGCGCCGGCGTTGAAGGTGCTGACCACACCCTTGAGGTTGGTGGCGATGATCGCCACTTGGGTTGCAGCATCCAGCACGCTGCGCAGCTGGTTGTGGGTGCCACGCAGGGACTGCTCGCTGACCCGCAGTTCGGCGGTGCGCTGCTCGACCAGGGCCAGAGCGCGCTGGCGCTGACTGAACAGGCTGTAGAGCAAGACGCTGAGCAGCAGGCTCAACAAGCCGCCAAGCAGGCTCACCGCCAACACCGCAGAGGAACGGTTGGCCTGCACGAAGGCCAGGCTCGGCCGGATACTCAGTTGGAAGTGGCGGTCAGCCAAGTGCAACAGTTGGTTGCTGGCCAGCTCCAAGGGTGCGAGCGGGTTCTGCGAATCGAACATCACTTCGGGGCCATTCCGCCCGGTGGGGTCGACGATGCGTACGACCAGGTTGTCGTCTGTCGCCACCGGGCGCCCGTCACTGGCAAGCTCACGCATGCTCAGCAAGGCCATTACATAGCCCACTGCCGAGCCGCGGGGGTTGGCATCGGAAAACACTGGCGCCACCATCAGCAGGCCACGCGCATCCGAGCTGGTATCGAACATGGCCAGCGGCTCGGACACCGCCATGCTGCCCGGCCCCAGCGCCCGCGCCAAAGCCGCCAGGGGCACCTCCTGGCCGGCGAGGTCCAGCCCATAGGGCAGCCCGGGCAATTCACCCGACTGGCTATAGAGTACCGGGAAGTAATGGTCGCGCTGGGGGGATGGGCGCCACTGGCCTTGCTCATCCTGGTCGCGGATAACATAGCCCGGGCCGGAATGCGCACTGGCCTGGCGCTCGAACTCGTCGCGTTGCGCGGCTTCGACACGCGGCGCCCAGGCGTAGGCCAGGGTCCGCTGCAGCAATGGGCGGGCGTAGCCGTCGAACTCGTGTGGAGTGATTGCGTTGGAAAAGCTGAAAAACCGCCGCAGCCCATCCAGGCGCTGCTGCTGTTCGTCAAACCGCTCGGCGATTAGGCTGAAACGCTCGCTGGCCAGCAACTCGAAGCGCTGACGCAGCTGCTGCTTGTAGAAGGTTTGCGCGGCAAGGGCCAGTACGCTCGTCAACAGGCCGCCCGCAACCAGGGCGACCAACGCCGCCCCCCAGGCGGGCACGGCCTCTGTGCACAGGCCAAGCAACCGCGCACGCACGCCACCCTTTGACATACACCCATCTCGTCACGTCAGCGTCCTGCGGATTATCTTGCCCTGCCCTCAGTTATAGCTATTGGCCATTAGCCGCGCAATGTACCTCGTCGCCTCACCGAAGCTGCAAACGCCAGGCCCGATGGATGCGGTTATTGCGGGCGAAGTCGGGGTCCAGCGTCTGGGCCGTGATTTCCTCCACCGCGTAACGTGCCATCAGGTGCTCGTCCAGCTGGAACTTGCGGAAGTTGTTGGAGAAGTACAGCACGCCACCGGGCGCCAGTCGGGCCATGGCCAGGTCCAGCAGTTGCACGTGGTCACGCTGCACGTCGAACACGCCTTCCATGCGCTTGGAGTTGGAGAAGGTCGGCGGGTCGATGAAGATCAGGTCGTAGCTGTCGCGGTTGCCTTCCAGCCAGGCCATCACATCGCCCTGCTCCAGGCGGTTGCGCTCGGAGAAGCCATTGAGCGCCAGGTTTCGCCGCGCCCAGTCCAGGTAGGTTTTCGACAGGTCGACGCTGGTGGTGCTGCGCGCGCCACCCTTGGCTGCATGCACGGTGGCCGTGGCGGTGTAGCAGAACAGGTTGAGGAAGCGCTTGCCAGCGGCTTCGCGCTGGATGCGCATGCGCATCGGGCGATGGTCGAGGAACAGGCCGGTATCGAGGTAGTCGGTGAGGTTGACCAGCAGCTTGACGCCACCTTCGCTCACTTCCTGGAAGCGGCCCTCGGTAGCCTGGCGCTCGTACTGGCGCGTGCCGCTCTGCCGCTCGCGACGCTTGAGCACCACACGCTGCGGCGCAATGCCCAGGGCCTGCGGGATCGCTGCCAGCGCGTCGAGCAGGCGCGCCTGGGCCTTGTCCGGGTCGACCGAACGTGGCGCGGCGTATTCCTGTACGTGCACCCAGTCCTGGTACAGGTCGACCGCCAGGGCATACTCGGGCATGTCGGCATCGTACAAGCGGTAGCAATCGACCTGCTCGCGGCGAGCCCACTTGCCCAGTTGCCTGAGGTTTTTCTGCAGGCGGTTGGCGAACATCTGCGCCCCTTCCGACAGGCGCGCCGGCTCGCTGGCCAGCGCTGCCTGCTGGCGGATTTCCGCGCCTTCAGGCTGCGCCTCGCGGCGCTCGCCGGTGACGAACTGGTCAGGCTGCACCTTGAACAGCAGCAGCTTGCACGGCAAGGCGCCGTTCCAGAATGCATACTGCTTGTGGCTGCGAATACCCATGCGCTTGCCCAGCTGCGGCGCGCCGGTGAACACCGCCGCCTCCCAGCCCATGCAGGCCTGGCGCAGGCGCTCGCCGAGGTTCTGGTAGAGGTACAGCAGGCTGGCTTCATCACCCAGGCGCTCGCCATAGGGCGGGTTGCTGATGACCAGGCCTTTCTGGTTCTGGTCCGGGCGCGGCTCGAAGGTGCTGACCTCGCCCTGGTAGATCTTCACCCAGTCGCCCAGGCCGGCACGCTCGACGTTGTTGCGGCCTGGCTGGATCAGCCGCGGGTCGGCCTCGTAGCCACGGATCCACAGCGGTGGCTTGGCCAGGCCGGCCTGTGCCCGCGCCTGCGCTTCGTCATGCACCTTGCGCCACAACGCCGGCACATGGCCGAGCCAGGCACTGAAGCCCCAGCGTTCACGCTTGAGGTTGGGCGCGATATCGGCAGCGATCATCGCCGCTTCGACCAGGAAGGTACCCACACCGCACATCGGGTCGGCCAGTGCGCCACCTTCAGCGGCAATGCGCGGCCAGCCGGCGCGGATCAGTACTGCCGCCGCCAGGTTTTCCTTCAGCGGCGCGGCGCCTTGCTGCAGGCGGTAACCACGCTGGTGCAGGCTGTGCCCGGAGAGGTCGAGGGACAGAATGGCTTCGCCACGGTCCAGGCGCAGGTGCACGCGCACATCAGGGTCGATCTTTTCCACCGATGGGCGCAGGCCTTCGCGGTTGCGCAGCTTGTCGACAATCGCATCCTTGACCTTCAGCGCACCGAAGTGGGTGTTGTCGATGCCCGAACCATGACCGCTGAACTCCACCGCCAGGGTGCCGTCGGCTGCCAGGTGATCGGCCCAGTCGACCGCATGCACACCGTCGTAGAGGTCGTCGGCGTTCTTCATGGAGAAGCGCTTGAGTACCAGCAGCACTCGGTTGGCCAAGCGTGACCACAGGCACAGGCGGTACGCGGTTTCCATGTCGGCGGCGCCGCGAATGGCCGAGGTGTGCTCACGCACGTCGTCCAGGCCGAGGCCCCGGGCCTCTTCGGCAAGCAGGCCTTCAAGGCCTTTGGGGCAAGTGAGGTAAAGTTCGAAACGGTCCGACATGAGTAATCCAGCGCCTTGGGCTATTTGACTGACGGGGCAACGCATCACCCCGCGATGTTTGCCCGCACACCTTTCCAGCAGGCGTGCGGGTGGCCTTTCCCGGCACGCGAGTGCGCGATGAAAGGCCGGGCCGCCTGACCGATCTGCGCTTGGCCCAGTGGCAAAGACAGCTTAGATCATCAGGCAGTACGAAAAATTCTGGCGATACCGGGGCCGATGTGACCCTTCGTCGCATTTCAAATTATTTCTGTCATCTGCAAGCACCGCTGGCGAAATGACGTCAATGATCGGCAAACCCCGATCATAGCGGGCTCAACGCTAAACAAGGTTGAGTCGCATTTATTTACTTATCCCCTCACCCTTGGAAAGGTTACGTGCTTATGACAAATCGATCATTCACACCGTGACTCGCATTCGATAGAACTGGTCTCAGGCCACTTCGCAACGAGGTGGCACTTTCAGCTCGCCACGCCGGCAGCGAGCGCACACCGGCAGAAAGACTCTGCCCGGCCTCGGAGAGGCCGACGGGACATTACAGTCAACAAGTGAGGGCAACACCCTATGAGAAGACTTAAGCGTGATCCGTTGGAAAGAGCATATTCACGTGGCTACCAATACGGGGTCACCGGCAAATCCCGCGAACTTTGCCCCTTCAATCTTCCTTCTGTTCGCCAAGCCTGGATCAACGGCTGGCGCGAAGGTCGCGGTGATAACTGGGACGGAATGACTGGCACCGCTGGCATCCATAGACTCAACGAAAATCACGCCGTTGGCTGAACGAGGACACTGAATTCGATTCACCATGCACGCCCTATCCGGGCGGCGGGCGAAGGCCCAGGGGCCCCTTGATGGGGCCCTTTTTTATGCCTTGGCAAATGTTATCAAATGCACCGGCCCTTTCGCGGGTAAACCCGCTCCCACAGATGCCCTGCTGCCTTCAAGCGCTGTGCAATACCAGTAGGAGCGGGTTTACCCGCGCATTGGCCTGTCAGGTTACCTGGACATTGCTGCGATAGCGTCCACCGCCTCGCGAATCAACGCCGGCCCCTTGTAAATGAAGCCGGAGTATATCTGCACCAGGCTCGCCCCGGCAGCGATTTTCTCGGCGGCATGGCGGCCTTCGGTAATGCCACCCGCGGCAATGATCGGCAGCTTGCCGCCCAGCTCACCCGCCAGCACCTTGACGATATGGGTGCTCTTCTCCAGCACCGGCGCGCCCGACAGGCCGCCCGCCTCGCCACCGTACGGCAGCCCTTCGACACCTTCACGCCCCAGCGTGGTGTTGGTTGCGATCACCGCATCCATGCCCGATTCCATCAGTGCGGCGGCCACCAGGGCGGTTTCTTCATCGCTCATGTCCGGGGCAATCTTGATTGCCAGCGGCACGCGCTTGCCATGCGTGCCGGCCAGCTGCTCACGGCGCTCGGCCAGGGCATCGAGCAACTGCTTGAGCGAATCGCCGAACTGCAGGCTGCGCAGGCCCGGGGTGTTTGGCGAACTGACGTTGACCGTGATGTAGCTGGCGGCGGTGTACACCTTGTCCAGGCAGATCAGGTAGTCATCGACGGCACGCTCCACCGGAGTGTCGAAATTCTTGCCGATGTTGATGCCCAGCACGCCGTTGTAACGCGCAGCCCGCACCCGGCCAAGCAGGTGATCAACGCCCAGGTTGTTGAAGCCCATGCGGTTGATGATGGCCGTAGCCTCCGGCAGGCGGAACAGCCGTGGCTTGGGGTTGCCCGGCTGCGGGCGCGGGGTGACGGTGCCGATTTCGACGAAGCCGAAGCCCAGCTGGGCGAAACCGTCGATGGCCGCGCCGTTCTTGTCCAGGCCGGCCGCCAGGCCCACCGGGTTGGCGAAGTTCAAGCCCATGACCGTAACCGGCAAAGCCGCCGGCTGCTTGCACAGCATGCCGTTGAGGCCGAGACGGCCACCGGCGCCGATCAGGTCCAGGGACAGGTCGTGGGAGGTTTCCGGGGAAAGCTTGAACAGCAGCTGGCGGGCCAGGGTATACATGGGCGGGCAAGGCTCGGGGTGAGTGAGGGGGCGATTATAGCCAGCGTGGGGCTGGCATGACAGCAAATCGTGGGGCTGCTGCGCAGCCCATCGCCGGCAAGCCGGCTCCCACAGGGACAACACAAGGGCTGAAACCTGCGCTGTACCTGCGGGAACTGGCTTACCGGCGACGAGGCCAGATGGCACATCGGTTGCACCGAAGAAGCCCACAGCCTTATCAGTACGGGCGAGGAACCTTGTGAACACTGTACCCCGAGCAACGCCCCTGGCCTGGGTCAACGGCAGCGACGCGCCGGAAAAGCCCAGCCTGAACATCGGCTACATGGCCCTGACCGACTGCGCCTCGGTGGTAGTCGCCGCCACCCAGGGCTTCGCCCAGCAGCACGGCCTTACCCTCAACCTCAAGCGCCAGGGTTCCTGGGCCGGGCTGCGCGACAAGCTGGTCAGCGGCGAGCTGGATGCCGCGCACTGCCTGTATGGCCTGGTCTACGCCGTGCACCTGGGCATCGGCGGTGTACCGGCCAGTGCCATGGCCGTGCTCATGGGGCTGAACCAGAACGCCCAGGCCATCAACCTGTCCCCGGCCCTGCAACGCAAAGGCGTGACCAACCCTGAAGCATTGGCGCGCCTGGTGCACCAACATGGCGCACGCCTCACCTTCGCCCAGACTTTCCCCACCGGCACCCACGCCATGTGGCTGTATTACTGGCTGGCCAGCCAGGGCATCCACCCACTGCGCGATGTCGACAGCGTGGTGGTGCCGCCGGCGCAAATGGCCGCGCATATCCAGGCCGGGCGCATCGACGGCTTCTGCGTGGGCGAACCCTGGGCCGCCGATGCAGTGGCCACGGGCCAAGGCTTCACCCTGGCCACCAGCCAGTCGATCTGGCCGGACCACCCGGAAAAGGTCCTGGCCTGCGCCCGCACCTTCACCGAGCAATACCCCAACAGCGCCCGCGCGCTGATCAAGGCGGTCCTCGCGGCCAGCCGCTTCATTGAGCAAAGCCCGGAAAACCGCCGCAGCACTGCGCAACTGCTCAGCGGCAGCGCCTACCTGGACACCCCGCTGGCGAGTATCGAACCGCGCCTGCTCGGCAGCTATCACGATGGCCTGGGCAACCACTGGCAAGATCCGCACGCCCTGCGCCTGCACGACCACGGCCGGGCCAACCTGCCGTACCTGTCCGACGGCATGTGGTTCATGACCCAGTTCCGCCGCTGGGGCCTGCTGCGCGAAGACCCCGACTATCTCGGCGTGGCACGCCAGGTCCAGCAGTTGGCACTCTATGGCGAGGCAGCACAAAGCCTGGGCGTGGCCTGCCCCGAGCAGCCGATGCGCAGCAGCCTGTTGATCGACGGCAGCCGCTGGGACGGCAGCGACCCCTACGGTTATGCCCGCAGTTTCAGCCTGCATGCCTTGGGCGACCTGCCCGATGCCCGTGTCGGCGCGTGAGGGGGACCACCATGTTGCGCATCCTGCTGATCGACGACACCCGGAGCAAACTCGGCCGCCTCAAGGCGGCATTGAGCGAGGCCGGCTTCGAGGTCATCGAAGCGCCAGACCTGACCATCGACCTGCCCGCCTGCGTCGAAACGGTGCGCCCGGACGTAGTGCTGATCGATACCGATTCACCAGACCGCGATGTGATGGAACAGGTGGTGCTGGTCAGCCGTGACCAGCCGCGGCCCATCGTGCTGTTCACCGACGAGCACGACCCGGGGGTGATGCGCCAGGCGATCCAGGCGGGAGTCAGCGCCTACATTGTCGAAGGCATCCATGCCGCGCGGCTGCAGCCGATCCTGGACGTGGCCATGGCGCGTTTCGAAAGTGACCAGGCGCTGAAGGCGCAGCTGCTTGCGCGCGACCAGCAACTGGCTGAGCGCAAGCGCATCGAGCAGGCCAAGGGTTTGCTGATGAAGATGAAGGACTGCAACGAAGAGCAGGCCTACACCCTGATGCGCCGCCAGGCCATGAGCCGGCAGCAGAAGCTGATCCAGGTGGCCGAGCAGATCATTGCCATGCACGAGATGCTGGGGTGACGGGACTGGCATGAGACTTTCACAGGCAACAAAAATGTCATGCCAGCCTCTGCCAACAGTTGCCCCATGTCTTGAGTTGGCCCATCTCTTGCTGAACAAATATCACCGGTAGCCAACGGCGGTTGCCCCACTTAATCCCCGACAAAGACGTCGCTCTCCCCTCCACCCCCGTGGAGCGGGTAGCGGCGTCTTTTTCGTTCCGCTGCATTGCCGAGTGAGGTGTTCGATGAGTACCAGCTTCTGGAAATCCGGGCATGTGCCCACGCTGTTCGCCGCGTTCCTGTACTTCGACCTCAGCTTCATGGTCTGGTACCTGCTTGGCCCACTGGCAGTGCAAATTGCCGCCGATCTGCAACTGAGCGCACAACAACGGGGCCTGATGGTGGCCACGCCGATCCTGGCCGGGGCGGTGCTGCGCTTCGCCATGGGTGTGCTGGTCGACCGCCTGTCGCCCAAGACCGCCGGGTTGATCGGCCAGGTGGTAGTCATCGTCGCCCTCGCCGCTGCCTGGCACCTGGGCGTGCACAGCTATGAACAAGCGCTGCTGCTGGGCGTGTTTCTCGGCTTTGCCGGCGCTTCGTTCGCCGTGTCACTGCCGCTGGCCTCGCAGTGGTACCCGCCACAGCACCAAGGCAAAGCCATGGGCATTGCCGGTGCCGGCAACTCCGGCACGGTGTTCGCCGCCCTGCTGGCCCCGGCGCTGGCTGCAGGCTTTGGCTGGAACAATGTGTTCGGCTTTGCGCTGATCCCGCTGTCGCTGGCCCTGGTGGTATTCGCCCTACTGGCACGCAATGCTCCGCAGCGGCCCAAGCCAAAAGCCATGGCCGACTACCTCAAGGCCCTGGGCGACCGTGACAGCTGGTTGTTCATGTTCTTCTACAGCGTCACCTTCGGTGGCTTCATCGGCCTGGCCAGCGCCCTGCCCGGCTATTTCAGCGACCAATATGGCCTGAGCCCGGTCACCGCCGGCTACTACACCGCCGCCTGCGTGTTCGCCGGCAGCCTGATGCGCCCACTCGGCGGCGCCTTGGCCGACCGCTTCGGCGGCATCCGCACCCTGCTGGGCATGTACAGCGTGGCAGCCATCTGCATCGCGGCGGTCGGCTTCAACCTGCCCAGCGCAGCCGCCGCACTGGCGCTGTTCATCAGCGCCATGCTCGGCCTGGGCGCCGGCAATGGCGCGGTGTTCCAGTTGGTGCCGCAACGCTTCCGCCAGGAGATCGGGGTGATGACCGGGCTGATCGGCATGGCCGGCGGCATCGGAGGCTTCCTGCTGGCGGCCGGGCTTGGCACCATCAAGCAGCACACCGGCGACTACCAACTGGGGCTGTGGCTGTTCGCCAGCCTGGGCTTGCTGGCCTGGTTCGGCCTGCACGGCGTGAAACAGCGCTGGCGCACCACCTGGGGCTCGGCTGCGGTTACCGCGGCGCGGGTCTGAGGCACAGCCATGAGCCTGCAACTGAGCTTTGCCCAGGCCAGCGCCACCGGGCCACGCGAGGAAAACCAGGACGCCCTGCGCCTGGTTACCCCGGCGCCGGAGCTTGCCGCCAGCAAGGGCTACCTGTTCGCCCTCGCCGACGGCGTCAGCCAATGTGCCGATGGCGGCCTGGCAGCCCGGGCCAGCCTGCAGGCGCTGGCCCTGGACTACTACGCTACCCCCGCAACCTGGAGCGTGCCCCAGGCTCTCGACCGCCTGCTGCTGGCGCAGAACCGCTGGCTGCGCGCCCAAGGTAACGGCCAGCCATTGCTGACCACCCTCAGCGCGCTGGTGCTGCGTGGCCGGCGCTTTACCCTGGCACACGTAGGCGACTGCCGCGTGTATCGCTGGCACGCCGGGCGCCTGCAGTGCCTGAGTAAAGACCATGTGTGGGACCAGCCCGGCATGCAGCATGTGCTCAAGCGCGCGCTGGGCCTGGACCAGCAGCTGCTGGTGGATTATCTGGAAGGCGAGCTGCAGCCAGGCGAGCGTTTTCTGTTGCTGAGTGATGGCGTATGGGCCAGCCTGGGCGACCAGCACATCCAGGCGGTGCTGCGCGAGCAACCCGACCTGCAACTGGCCGTCGACACCCTGGTCGCCAGCGCGCACTTCAACGGCAGCCAGGACAACGCCAGCGCCTTGCTGGTGCAGGTCGAGCAACTGGGCACAGCCAACCTGGGTGACACCCTGGCGCAGTTGCAGCAATGGCCGGTGCCCGGCCCGCTGCGTGAGGGCCAGGCCATCGATGGCTGGCAAGCCGAAAAGCTGCTTTCGCACAGCCGCCAGTCACTGCTGTACCGGGTGCGCGATGGCCAGGGCCAAGCCTGGCTGCTGAAGACCCTGCCCGCCGCACGCGAGCAGGAGCCCGGCGCAGCACAAGGGCTGTTGCTGGAAGAGTGGTTCCTGCGCCGGGTCGCTGGCCGGCACTTCCCCGAACTGCACGCAGCCAGCCAGCGCCAGCACCTGTACTACGTGATGCGCGAATACCCCGGCCAGAGTCTGGCGGCGCTGCTGGCCGAACACGGCCCGCTGCCCATGCCGCAGTGGCTGGAGCTGGCCCGGCAACTGCTGCAGGCGGTCGGCGTACTGCACCGGCGCAACCTGCTGCACCGCGACATCAAGCCAGAGAACCTGCACCTGGGCAGCGATGGCCAGCTGCGCCTGCTGGACTTCGGCCTGGCTTACTGCCCAGGCCTGTCCGAAGACCCGCAGCATGAGTTGCCGGGCACACCGTCATACATTGCCCCGGAAGCGTTCGACGGCCTGCCGCCCAGTCCACGCCAGGACCTGTATGCCGTGGGCGTAACGCTCTATCACCTGCTGACCGGCCACTATCCGTACGGCGAGGTGGAGGCCTTCCAGCGGCCGCGCTTCGGTCAGCCGGTCAACGCCGCACGCTACCGCCCCGACCTGCCGGAGTGGCTGCAGCACAACCTGCAGCAGGCGCTGGCAGCCGACCCGGCGCAACGCTTCGAAACCGCCGAACACTGGTTGCTGCTGCTCGAACGTGGCGACCGCCAGGAACTGCCCAGCCGGCCACGGCCATTGCTGGAGCGCGAGCCGTTGAAGGTCTGGCGCACCCTGGCCCTGCTGTCCTTGCTGTTCAACCTGATATTGCTGCTCACCCTGCTCAAGGGCTGAACGCGCCTTGCCGATGAGGAAACCCTGATGAATGCAAAAGTCTGGCTGGTTGGTGCTGGCCCTGGTGACCCTGAACTGCTCACCCTCAAGGCTGTACGCGCCTTGCAGCAAGCCGCCGTGGTGATGATCGACGACCTGGTCAACCCGGCGGTGCTGGAGCATTGCCCGCAGGCCCGGGTGATTGCCGTGGGCAAGCGCGGCGGCTGCCGCTCTACGCCGCAGGCGTTCATCCAGCGCCTGATGCTGCGCCATGCGCGGCAAGGGCGCTGCGTGGTACGGCTCAAGGGCGGCGACCCGTGCATCTTCGGCCGTGGCGGTGAAGAGGCGCTGTGGCTGCAGGGACATGGCATCGAGGTGGAAGTGGTCAACGGCATCACCGCCGGCCTGGCCGGCGCCACGCAATGCGGGATTTCCCTGACCTCACGGGGTGTGAGCCGAGGCGTGACGCTGGTCACGGCACATACCCAGGACGACAGCGAGCTGAACTGGGCGGCCTTGGCCCAGGGCGGGACGACGCTGGTGGTGTACATGGGCGTGGCCAGGCTGGAGCAGGTACGCCAAGGGTTGCTGGACGGCGGCATGGCACCGGGGATGCCGGTGGCGATGATCGAGAATGCATCGTTGCCACAGCAGCGGGAGTGCAGGAGCGATGTGCGGGGGATGGTGGAGGATGCGCGGAGGTTTGGCTTGCGTAGCCCGGCGATATTGGTGATTGGGGAGGTGGTTGGGGAACAGGTGGTTCAGGAATTGGTGGCAATTGCAGGATGATACAGTGCCTGTAAAGGCCCCTTCGCGGGCTTGCCCGCTCCCACAGGTTCGTCGTATCCCGCAGGCTATGCGCAATCTCTGTGGGAGCGGGCAAGCCCGCGAAAGGGCCGACACACACCCCACAAATCCCAGGCAAAGAAAAACCCGGCCGAGGCCGGGTTTTTCATCAAGCTTCAAACCAATTACTTGGCCTGGGCTTCTACCTGAGCTTCAACGCGACGGTTGATAGCGCGGCCTTCTTCGGTGGCGTTGTCGGCAACCGGACGGGTTTCGCCGTAGCCAACCGAGTCAACACGGCTGGATTCTACGCCGTACTGCTGGGTCAGGACCTGCTTGACAGCGTTGGCACGACGCTCGGACAGCTTCTGGTTGTAAGCGTCTGGGCCGACGGAGTCAGTGTGACCTTCCACGGTGGTGGTGGTCTGTGGGTACTGCTTCATGAAGTCAGCCAGGTTCTTGATGTCGCCGTAGCTGTTTGGCTTGACGACCGACTTGTCGAAGTCGAACTTGACGTCCAGCTCAACGCGAACGACTTCGGCAACAGCCGGGCAGCCATCGGCGTCAACGGTAACGTTGGCCGGGGTGTCAGGGCACTTGTCGACGTTGTCGCAAACGCCGTCGTTGTCGGAGTCGGAGCACACTTCGGCAACTGGAGCCGGAGCGACTTCAGCTTGCTTCGGGCTACCGCCGAAGTTCAGACCAACACCAACGGTCGGACCCCACTCGGTGTTGCCGTTGTCGATGTTGTACATGGCTTCTACGCCGGCACGGGCGAAGAACATGTCGGTGATGTACCACTTGGCGCCAGCGCCAACGTTGGCGAAGGTGGAGTGGTCGCGGCCGCTACGAGTGGCCTGACCCAGGCTCTCGTGAGCGAAACCGGCGGAAACGTACGGACGCAGAGCGTCGCCCACGGTACCGAAGTGGTAGGTGGCGTCGAGCTTGGTCTTGGAACCTTTGATGTCTTTGTTGAAGACTTCACCACGAGCGTTGTGGGTCTCGTTGTAGCCGAGGTCCAGGGAAACGTCGTCGGTCAGGAAGTAGCCCAGGCGAACACCAGGATTGGTGCCGTCGTTCTTGAAGTTACGTTCGCTGTCGTAGTACTGCTTGGTAACGTTGCCTTCGATTTCTACAGCGCCTTGGCCTTGAGCCAGAACGCCGAAAGAAGTAGCAGCGACGAGCGAGCCAATGGCCAAGCCCAAGGTGTTTTTCAATTTCATCCGTTAAATCCCCATCTGGTGATAGTTAAGCAGTCCCACCACAAACAAGGGGGACAACTCGACGGCTAGTCTAGCAGAACTCGCCGGTTCGTTAGAGATATTTGCAGGCCACTAAGTTTCATCGAGGCCGGCAAATTTCTCCCGAAGCTTGTCTAGCGCGCGCTTGTAGCGCATTTTCGTGGCGCTCAGGCCCATGTGCATGATGTCGGCGATTTCCTGAAATTCCAGCTCTGCGACAAAACGCAGCACCAGGATTTCCCGGTCAATCGGGTTCACATGCACCAGCCATTTGTCCAGCCCGCCTTTTTCTTCCGGCTTCGGAGCCTTGTCTTCGGACGCCTCTTCCACAGGGTCCAGACTCAAGGCATCCATCAACCGACGTTTACGGCGCTCCTTGCGGTACTGGGTAATGCATTCGTTGTAGGTGATGCTGTAGAGCCAGGTCTTGAACTTGGACTTACCCTCGAAGTTCTTCAGCCCGTACAGCACTTTCAACATGACTTCCTGACAGACATCGTCCGCGTCACGGTCGTTCCCCAGATAACGCGCACAGACGTTGAACAGGGTCCGTTGGTAGCGCCGCATGAGCTCCTCATAGGCGCGGGTAACGTGGTACAGCTCCTCATGCGAACGCGCCACCAACTCTTCGTCGGTGAGCTCGCGGGGGTCATAACGCATGGGCGGCGAATGAACTTTATTCAAAACGGATCTGGCCGACAGTCAGGTCAATGTCGCCGCGCGACCCCGTGGGTCGATTTTCGCGGCGGCATACATTAACAGCTTTGTGCGGTTAGCGGCTATTGACTCGCTGTTCAAGCAGCTCGCGGTTGGACAGCGACACCAGTTCGCCATCATCGGTCAGCAGTGTCGTCTTCACCGTACCGATCTCCTCGATATGCCCTTCGACCTCTCCAATCCGCACCTGCTGGCCCACCTGGTACAGCTCGCGCACGTAGATGCCGGCCAGAATCTGCCCGGCGATTTCGCGGCTGCCAAGGCCCATTGCCAGTGCAACGGCCAGACCAACGGTAATCAGCCCGATCACGATCACATGGTTCAGCAGGTCGGTTTTTACCTCCAGCTGGCTGATGGCCACCGAGATGCTGATGATGATCACCAGGCCCTGGGTGATACGCCCCAGGCCCGCCGAGTATTCCAGGCCGATGCCTTCGGCAGCGCCGCGCACCAGGCCGTTGGCCACCTGGGCCAGCAGCACGCCGGCCAGCAGCACCAGGGCTGCGCCGAACACCTTCGGCAGGTACAGGGCGAGCATGTCGAGGGTTGCCGAAACCCGCTCCAGGCCCAGCGATTCAGCGGCCGAGACCAGGAAGATGAGCAGCACGAACCAGTAGACGATCTTGCCGATCAGGGTCGAGATCGGTACCTGGATACCGACCCGGCCGAGCATCTTGGTCAGGCCGGTGCCGGCCATCAGGCGGTCCAGGCCGAACTTGGCCAGCAGTTTGGACAGCAGCGTGTCGAGCAGCTTGGCCACCACGAAACCGAGCAGCACCACGACCAGCGCGCCGAACAGGTTGGGGATGAAGTTCGCTACCTTGGTCCAAAGGGCAGTCATGGCGGTGACCAGGCTCTGGGTCCAGAGATCGAGTTCCATATTCAATCGGCCTTATCTGCTTTGCTGCCGTTGGCAGCGTTGCGGGAAGAGTGTCGACGCACCGGCGCCACATGCGCCGCGCCATTGTTCACGGCGATCAGCAGCGCCTGGCTCCAGCGGCCAAGCAGGCTGAACAGATCACCTGCGCCAACCTGGCGGTTGGCGGTTTTCAGCACGCGACCCAGGCAAGCGGCGTCGTCCCGGTCATCCCGGTCATTGCCGGAGGGTGACGCCTTGAGCAGGTCGCGCAGGGATTCTTCAAACGGATCGTGCATGGGCACCTCGCGCAGTGTCAGTCAGAGACGAGATGGCCGGGCGATGGGTCACACATCGCATTGGGACGAGTGTTTCAAAATGAATGCGTGCCCGCGAAGAGGCCAGAACAGGCAGAACATTTCTAGACCCACCGCAACCGCCGGAACAGCCACCACTGCCCCACCGCCAGCCCCAGCACGATGATGCAGGCAAACAGGAAGCCATAGGGGTTTTCCGCCCCCGGGATGCCCCCGACATTGATGCCCAGCAGCCCGGTGATGAAGCTCATGGGCAGGAAGATGCAGGTGATGATGCCGAAGCGGTACATGGTGCGGTTCATCCGCTCGCTGCGCCGGCGATCCTGGCTTTCCAGCACCAGTGCGGCCCGCTCGCGGGTCAGCTCCAGCTCTTCGAGGTAGCGGATCAGGCTATTGTTCAGCTCGTTCCAGTAATCGGCGTCGGCATCGACGAACCAGCTCCATTTGCTACGCGACAGCTGGGCGTAGATCTCCCGCTGAGGAGCAAGGAAACGCCGCAGACCGGCGGCACGCCGGCGGATCTGCTGCAGGCAGCCGTTCTCCGGAGTGTACCGTTCGTCGGATTCAACCTTTTCTTCCTCCAGGTCGACCAGTTCGGACAGGTCGCTTACCAGGCCCTGAACCTTTTCGGTCAGCAGTTCGCCCATCAGCAGCAACAGCTCGGAAGCCGATTTCGGGCCCCTGCCCTCTTCAAGCTGCTGGAGAATCTCGTCACTGGCGCGCAACGGCCGCAGGCGCAGCGAGATGACCCGCTGCGCCTCGGCGAAGATGCGCACCGAGACCATGTCCTCGGGCTCTGCACCCGGGTTGAGGTTGACCCCGCGCAGGAACAGCAACAGCTGCTCATCGGCCATGGGCAGCAGGCGCGGCCGGGTGTTTTCTTCCAGCAACAGCTCGCAGGCGAACGCACTCAGGCCGCTGTCGCGCAGCAGCCAGGTGCGGGTTTGCGGATGGCTGCGGTCCCAGTGCAGCCACAGGCTCTGCTCGGGTTGCAGTTGCAAGTCGTCCAGCTCGGTACGGGCAATCGAGCGCGCGCCGCCTTTGCCATCGAGCACCAGGGCGTGTACCAGCCCCCACTGCGCGTTGTCTTCCTCGAACATCAAAGCTCCATCAGCGCGGGCGGCGCATCACGCCGGCATTTTCAGCGGGCTTGGCGAGACCAGCACGCCATTGTTGTCTGCATACACGTACTCGCCCGGGCGGAAGGTCACCCCGGCGAAGGTCACTGGCACGTTGAGCTCGCCGATGCCGCGCCTGTCGGTCTTCATCGGGTGGCTGGCCAGGGCCTGCACGCCGACGTTGGTCTGGATCAGCACGTCGACGTCACGCACGCAGCCATAGATCACCAGGCCTTCCCAGCCGTTTCTGGCAGCCTTTTCGGCAAGCATGTCACCGAGCAGTGCTCGACGCAGCGAGCCACCACCATCCACGACCAGGACCTTGCCCTTGCCATCGAGCTCGACCTGCTCCTTGACCCGCGAGTTGTCTTCGAAGCACTTGATGGTGACGATCTGGCCGCCGAACGAATCGCGGCCGCCGAAATTGCTGAACATCGGTTCCAGCACCTGCACCAGGTCAGGGTAGGCGTCACACAGGTCGGGCGTTACGTAATGCTGCATGGGAAGCTCCTGTCAGTCACAACGAAAGCGGGTATCGTCCAAGGCTACACCGTAGAGCCCATTGCAGTCATCCGGGACCAGGCAGTCAGTTGTGTTTTGCCTGTTTCGGCCCTTTCGCGGGCACGCCCGCTCCCACAGGGATCACACAGGGGCTAAATGCTGTGAGGTCCATGTGGGAGCGGGCGTGCCCGCGAACAGGCCAGTACAGGCAACGCAAATTCAACCGGCGGGCACAGGCTCCACCATCACCGTGGACGCATGCACCGGCACCAGCGGATCCCGCAGCCAACACTCCACCAACGGCCACACCTGCACCTGCGCGGCCTTGCTCACCAGCATGTCGACATGCCCGAAAGCCTCGAACCCTTCCTCGCGCCCCAGCCGCAGAAATTGCTTGCGCTCGCCGCCCAACTGCTCGAACAGCTTGCGGCAGGCCCACACCGGGTCCTGGAAATCCCCCGCGCCAGCCACGGCCAGCAGCGGCACATCCACCTCGGCCAGCCCCGCCCACCAGTCGTTCTGCTTGTCGCCAAAACGTCCGAACAGGCCATGCCAGCGCATGCTCTCCAGCGCCAGGCCGATCGGCTCGTCCTCCGGCCCACGCTTGAAGCGCGGCCCGGAAATCTGCCCCCAGCGCTTGAGCAGCAGCTTCGCCCCCCACGTCAGTGGCGGTACCTTCAACGGCCAGTACACGCGGCTGATCTGGGTACCGAACAGCGCCACGCTGGCCACCTGCTCGGCAGCCAGAAAGCCACCGCCCAGCGCTGCCACCAAGGTCGTACCCCCCAAGGAGTGGCCGACCCAGTGCGGCGCCTGCCCCGACTGCTCGCGCACGAAAGCCGCAATCAGCGGCAGGTCATCGCGGGCATAGGCAGCAACGCTGTTGTGCTTCCAGTCATGGTTGCGCGGCGACAGGCCATGGCCGCGCATTTCCGGGATCCACACATCGAAGCCGGCGCGGGCGAGATAGGCCCCCAGGCCAACCCCTTTGGGCGAATACCAGAAGCGGCGGTTGGAGAAGCTGCCGTGCAGGAGAACGACCGGCACGCCCTGGGCCTGGTCCTGATCGGCCAGCCCCAGACGGGTGACAGCCAGCTCGACGCTGGGGTCAGGGCTGTTGCCGGCCTTGATCCGGTACACGTCTTCGCTGAGGTCGCCGCGGCGTTCGGCACTGAGCAGGGCCACGGGGAATAGAGTGCTGCTGCTTTGCATAAGGTTGCTTGGTGCACAAAAAAGGGCGGGATCCATTGCTGGAGCTCGCCCTGGAAAAAACCAGGCGGGGGTGCGCCAGACGCACCCCCGCGTTTTACTGCATCAGACCGCGCCTTGGCCTTCAGCCAGGTAGAACCAGGTTTCAAGTACCGAGTCCGGGTTCAGCGACACGCTGTCGATGCCCTGCTCCATCAGCCACTTGGCCAGGTCCGGGTGGTCCGACGGGCCCTGGCCGCAGATACCGATGTACTTGCCAGCCTTGTTGCACGCGGCAATGGCGTTGGCCAGCAGCTTCTTCACCGCCGGGTTACGCTCGTCGAACAGGTGGGCGATGATGCCCGAGTCACGGTCCAGGCCCAGGGTCAGCTGGGTCAGGTCGTTGGAGCCGATCGAGAAGCCGTCGAAGTATTCCAGGAACTCTTCGGCGAGGATGGCGTTGGACGGCAGCTCGCACATCATGATCACGCGCAGGCCGTTGTCGCCACGAGCCAGGCCGTTTTCGGCGAGCAGGTCTACGACCTGGCTGGCTTCGCCCAGGGTACGCACGAACGGCACCATGATCTCGACGTTGGTCAGGCCCATCTCGTTGCGCACGCGCTTCAGGGCACGGCACTCGAGCTCGAAGCAGTCACGGAACGATTCGCTGATGTAACGCGAAGCGCCACGGAAGCCCAGCATCGGGTTTTCTTCTTCCGGCTCGTACAGCTTGCCGCCGATCAGGTTGGCGTACTCGTTGGACTTGAAGTCCGACAGGCGCACGATGACCTTTTTCGGGTAGAAGGCCGCTGCCAGGGTGCTGATGCCCTCGACCAGCTTCTCGACATAGAAGCCGACCGGGTCGTTGTAGCCGGCAATACGCTTGTCGACGCTGTCTTTCAGGTCGGCTGGCAGGCCGGCGTAGTTCAACAGTGCCTTGGGGTGCACGCCGATCATGCGGTTGATGATGAACTCCAGGCGCGCCAGGCCGACACCGGCGTTGGGCAGCTGGGCGAAATCGAAGGCGCGGTCCGGGTTGCCGACGTTCATCATGATCTTGAACGGCAGGTCGGGCATGGCATCGACCGAGTTCTGCTTGACGTCGAAGCCCAGCTCGCCCTCGAAGATGAAGCCGGTGTCGCCTTCGGCACAGGACACGGTCACACCCTGGCCATCTTTCAGCACCTGGGTGGCGTTGCCGCAGCCGACCACGGCCGGAATACCCAGCTCACGGGCGATGATCGCCGCGTGGCAGGTACGCCCGCCACGGTTGGTGACGATGGCGCTGGCGCGCTTCATCACCGGTTCCCAGTCCGGGTCGGTCATGTCGGAGACCAGCACGTCGCCAGGCTGGACCTTGTCCATTTCCGATACGTCGTTGATCACGCGGACCTTGCCGGCGCCGATGCGCTGGCCAATGGCACGGCCTTCGACCAGTACGGTGCCCTTCTCTTTCAGCAGATAGCGTTCCATGACGTTGGCGCTGGAGCGGCTCTTCACCGTCTCAGGGCGCGCCTGGACGATGTACAGCTTGCCGTCATCACCGTCCTTGGCCCATTCGATGTCCATCGGGCGTTGGTAGTGCTGCTCGATGATCATGGCCTGCTTGGCCAGCTCGCTGACCTCGGCATCGGTCAGGCAGAAGCGCGCGCGCTCGGCGCGGTCCACTTCGACGGTCTTGACCGAACGGCCGGCCTTGGCTTCTTCGCCGTAGACCATCTTGATCGCCTTGCTGCCCAGGTTGCGGCGCAGGATGGCCGGGCGGCCGGCCTGCAGGGTGTTCTTGTGCACGTAGAATTCGTCAGGGTTGACCGCACCCTGCACCACGGTTTCGCCCAGGCCGTAGGCACCGGTGATGAACACCACGTCGCGGAAGCCCGACTCGGTGTCGAGGGTGAACATGACACCGGCAGTGCCGGTTTCGGAACGGACCATGCGCTGCACGCCGGCGGACAGGGCCACCAGCTTGTGGTCGAAGCCCTGGTGCACGCGGTAGGCGATGGCACGGTCGTTGAACAGCGAGGCAAACACTTCCTTGGCCGCGCGGATCACGTTGTCGACGCCACGGATGTTGAGGAAGGTTTCCTGCTGGCCGGCGAACGAGGCGTCCGGCAGGTCTTCGGCGGTGGCCGAGGAACGCACGGCAACCGCCATGTTGTCGTTGCCGGCAGCCATTTCGGCGAAGGCCGTACGGATTTCCGAATCCAGACGTGCCGGGAAGTCGGCTTCCATGACCCACTGGCGAATCTGCGCGCCGGTCTTGGTCAGGGCGTTGATATCATCCACGTCGAGTGCGTCGAGTGCGGCATGGATACGGTCGTTGAGACCACTCTGTTCGAGAAAATCGCGGTACGCCTGCGCCGTAGTGGCAAAGCCGCCCGGCACCGATACACCAGCACCTGCGAGGTTGCTGATCATCTCGCCCAGGGATGCGTTCTTGCCCCCCACATGCTCCACATCATGGACGCCGAGCTTTTCGAGGGAAACTACGTACTCTACCAAGGTGATCTCTCCACTGACTGTATTGGAAAAGCTCAAGGGCGCCCGCCTGCCTTCGTTGACTTGGCCGGACGCTTGTGGCCTGTACCTGGAAAATAAGTGAGAATGCCGACAGCCGCATTCGGCAAACCGAACTTATCATATCCAAGAAACGTCATCAGCTTAAGGCCCAGATCGCAAATGAAACGAACCGCGTTCTTCATCTCCGACGGCACCGGCATCACCGCCGAAACCCTGGGCCAGAGTCTGCTCGCTCAATTCGAGAGCATTCCATTCAGTAAATTCACCCGTCCCTACATCGATTCGCCGGAAAAGGCGCGGACCATGGTCCAGCAAATCAACGCTGCGGCCGAGCGTGATGGTGTACGCCCGATCATCTTCGACACCATCGTCAATCAGGACATCCGTGAGATCCTGGCTACTTCGAATGGCTTCATGATCGACATCTTTTCTTCGTTTTTGTCCCCGCTGGAACAGGAATTGACCGCCCATTCGTCGTATTCGGTCGGCAAGTCGCACTCCATTGGCGGCAATTCCAACTACATGGAACGCATCGAGGCGGTGAATTTCGCCCTCGACAACGACGATGGCGCGCGCACCCACTATTACGACAAGGCCGACCTGATCCTGGTCGGTGTATCGCGCTGCGGCAAGACCCCCACCTGCCTGTACATGGCCATGCAATTCGGCATCCGCGCCGCCAACTACCCGCTGACCGAAGACGACATGGAGCGCCTGCAGCTGCCGGCGGTGCTGAAAAAGCACCACAACAAGCTGTTCGGCCTGACCATCGACCCTGACCGCCTCACCGCCATCCGCCACGAACGCAAGCCCAACAGCCGCTATTCCAGCTTTGCCCAGTGCGAGTTCGAAGTGCGCGAGGTGGAAAGCCTGTTCCGCCGGGAGAACATTCCCAACATCAATTCCACGCATTTTTCGGTGGAAGAGATTTCGGCGAAGATCCTGGTGGAGAAAGGGGTGGAGCGCAGGTTCAAGTAAGCCTGTACCGGCCTCTTCGCGGGCACGCCCGCTCCCACGGGGACCTCACTACACTCAAGCCTTGTGATGCTCCTGTGGGAGCGGGTTTACCCGCGAAAGGGCCAGCACAGGAATACAAAAAAAGCCCCGGCATCGCTGCCGGGGCTTAGTTTTACTCACCTTGGGCTCAGGACGGCACCACCGCCGCCTGCCCGCTCATGGCCAGGTCGACCAGCTCGCGGTTGGCCACCGCGTACATCGCATAGTCGGTGCCGGTGGCATTGCGCAGGTCATCCAGCATGGCGCGCCAGCGCTCCACCATCACCCGGTGCTGCTCGGCCCACAGCGCCACACGGGCGTCCATGTCTTCCGGTGCATCGGCCATCTGCAGTACCGAGATGGTGATCGCCCGCTGCTGCAGGTCGATGTCGTCGCGGAACGCCTCGCGGGCCAGTGCCTGCCAGTTGTTTTCCACCGGCAGGTTGCTGATTTCCTGCAGGTACCAGGTCAGGTCCAGCGCGCTGCCCACGGCGAAGAACGCCTTGGCCACCTGTGCCGGGTCATGGCCGGTAACGTCCGAAGCCTCGATGATCGGCAACAGGGTGTACAGGTGGGTAGTGCCGGCCACCATGCGCGCCAGCAACTCCGGTACACCAGCCTCGACGAAGCCCTGGTAGCGCACCATCCAGCGCTCGCGGGTCGGGCCTTCGAGCAACTCGTCGAGCTTGAGCCCCAGTTGCGCGATCTTCGGCCCGAAGTGCGCGGTGTCACGCCCGGCGTCCTGCTCGTTGCGGCGGCTGCGCAGGAACCAGCGGGTGGCACGGCGGCCCAGGCGCATCAGCTCGTCCATCAGGGTCAGCTGGATCTCCGCCGGTACCTGGTAGTCCAGTGCCTCGATCTGGCGGAACCAGTGCGGCAGGTGGAAGATGTCGCGCACGATCACATAGGCCCCGGCCACGTTGGCCGGGCTCATGCCGGTCGACTCTTTCAGGCGCTGGACGAAGGTGATGCCCATGTTGTTGACCAGGTCGTTGGCGATCTGGGTGCTGACGATTTCGCGTTTCAGGCGGTGGCGGCGCATGGACTCGGCGAACTTGCTGACCAGCGACGGCGGGAAGGCGGTTTCCATGTCGCGGGTCAGGTAGTCGTCGTCCGGCACCAGCGACTTGAGCAGCTGTTCCTTGAGGTCGATCTTGCTGTACGAGATCAGCACCGACAGCTCGGCGCGGGTCAGGCCCTGGCCGGCGGCCAGGCGTTCGGCCAGCTGCTCTTCGGATGGCAGGAACTCGATGGCGCGGTCCAGCTTGCCACGGGCTTCCAGGTCGGCCATCAGGCGCTTGTACTCGGCAATCCGCTCGCGGGCGCGGCGGGCAGCCAGCGACAGCGCCTGGGTCTGCTTGTAGTTGTTGCCCAGCACCAGGCCGGCCACTTCGTCGGTCATGCTGCCCAGCAGCTGGTTGCGCTGCTTCTCGGTCATGTCGCCACCCTGCACCACTTCGTTGAGCAGGATCTTGATGTTGACCTCGTGGTCGGAGCAGTCCACGCCGCCGGCGTTGTCGATGAAGTCGGTGTTGGTGGCGCCGCCGTGCAGGCCGAACTCGACCCGGCCGAGCTGGGTCATGCCCAGGTTGCCGCCCTCGCCCACCACCTTGCAGCGCAGTTCGTTGCCATTGACACGCAGCGCGTCGTTGGCCTTGTCGCCAACATCGGCGTGGCTCTCGGTGCTGGCCTTGACGTAGGTACCGATGCCACCGTTCCACAGCAGGTCTACCGGTGCCTTGAGCAGCGCGTTGAGCAGCTCGGTCGGGGTCAGGCGATCGGCATCAATGGCGAAGCGCTCTTTCATCTGCGGGCTGATGGCGATGCTCTTGGCACTGCGCGGGAAGATACCGCCGCCTTCGGACATGATGCTGGTGTCGTAGTCGCTCCAGGCCGAACGCGGCAGGTCGAACAGGCGCTTGCGCTCGGCAAAGCTGGAGGCAGGCTCCGGGTTCGGGTCGATGAAGATGTGCAGGTGGTTGAACGCGGCCACCAGTTGCAGCTTGTCGGACATCAGCAGGCCGTTGCCGAACACGTCGCCGGCCATGTCGCCGACGCCAATGACGGTGATCGGGTCTTCCTGCACGTTGATGCCGCGCTCGCGGAAGTGGCGCTGCACGCCCACCCAGGCGCCGCGTGCGGTAATGCCCATCTTCTTGTGGTCGTAACCGGCCGAGCCACCCGAGGCGAAGGCGTCGCCCAGCCAGAAGCCGTAGTCGATGGCGATGCCGTTGGCGATGTCGGAGAACGTCGCGGTGCCTTTGTCGGCCGCCACCACCAGGTACGGGTCGTCATCGTCATGCCGCACCACGTTGGCCGGCGGCACCACGCCACCGTCCTTGAGGTTGTCGGTGATGTCCAGCAGGCCGGAAATGAAGATGCGGTAGCACGCCACGCCTTCGGCGGCGATCTCGTCACGGCTGCCGCCCAGCGGCAGGCGGCGCGGCAGGAAGCCGCCCTTGGCGCCGACCGGCACGATTACCGAGTTCTTCACCTGCTGGGCTTTTACCAGGCCCAGCACCTCGGTGCGGAAGTCTTCCTCACGGTCGGACCAGCGCAGGCCACCACGGGCGACGTTGCCAAAGCGCAGGTGCACGCCCTCGACCCGTGGCGAGTAGACGAATATCTCGAACTTGGGCACTGGTTTAGGCAGTTCGGGGATCAGCTTGGGGTTGAACTTGAAGCTGAAGTACGACTTGTTGTGGCCGTTGGCGTCCGGCTGGTAGAAGTTGGTGCGCAGGGTGGCCTTGATCAGGTCCAGGTAGCGGCGCAGGATGCGGTCTTCGTTCAGCACCTGCACGTCATCCAGCGCGGTCAGGATGGCTTGCTCCAGACGCAGTTGCTTGTCATCCAGGTCGTCCTGGGTGAGCTTGCGCGCCAGGTAGAAGCGGGTCTTGAACAACCGGGTCAGCTCGCGGGCGATGTCGGTGTGGTTGTTCAGGGTGCTGGCGATGTAGCCCAGGTCGAAGCCCAGGCGGATCTGCTTCAGGTACCGGGCGTAGGCACGCAGCAGCGCCACGTCGCGCCATGGCAGGCCGGCGGTCAGCACCAGGCGGTTGAAGGCGTCGTTCTCGGCATCGCCACGGACGATGTGGATGAAGGCGTCCTGCAGGATGTCATTGAGCTGCTGGATGTCCAGGCTCAGGCCTTCGCTGTAGGTGAAGGCGAAGTCGTGGATCCAGTAGCCGCGGCCACTGGCATGACGCAGGCGGTACGGGAACTCGCCGAGCACGCGCAGGCCAAGGTTTTCCAGGATCGGCAGCACGTCGGACAGCGCCAGCGGAGTGTCGGCGTGGTACAGCTTGCAGTGCAGGATGCGCTCGCCGGCCTGGGTCAGCGGCTGGTAGAAGCTCATCGCCAGCGGCTTGCTTTCCGACAGGTTCAGCACGTGCTGCAGGTCGACCACCGCCGAGTGCGCGGCGAAGCGCTCGCGGTAACCGGCCGGGAAACCTTTGGGGAAGTCGGCGAGGATGTTGGTGCCCTGGGCTTCGCCGAAGTTCTCGATCACCAGCGCCGAGTAGTCGTCATTCCACGAGCGGCAGGCCTGGATCACTTCGCGTTCCAGTTGCTGCGGGTCGATGTCGATGCGGTTTTTCGGGTCTACCCGCAGAATCAGCTGCACACGGGCCAGCACCGATTCGGAGAAGAAGGTCCAGAACTCGCAGTCGCTGGCCTTCAGGCGCTCCATCAGCACCTGCTGGATCTTCTGCCGCACTTCGGTGGAGTAGATTTCCCGCGGTACATAGGCCAGGCAGTAGCAGAAGCGGCCGTACGGGTCCTTGCGCAGGAACACGCGGATCTTGTTGCGCTCCTGGATCTGCACGATCGACATGACCGTGCTGAACAGCTCGTCGACCGGGGTCTGGAACAGGTCGTCGCGCGGCAGCACTTCCAGCACCTGGGCCAGTTCCTTGCCCAGGTGGGCCTTGGGATCGAAGCCCGAGCGGCGCTCGACTTCGGTGACCTTCTCACGGATATAAGGGATGGCATGCACGCTTTCGCCGTACACCGACGAGGTGTACAGGCCCATGAAGCGATGCTCCTTGATCACCTTGCCGTCGGCATCCAGCTGGCGGATCGACACGTAGTCCGGGTACGCCGGGCGGTGTACGCGGCTGGGCAGCGCGGCCTTGGCGAACGACAGCAGCAGCGGCTCGTTGAGGTAGGCCACGGCGTAGTCTTCGATGCGCAGCTCGTCGCTGGTCAGGCCCACGCGCAGGCGGCGCGGCAGGCCGAGGAACGACTGCTCGTCGTAGACCATCTGGCCGCCGTCGGCGTCGCCCTTGACGGTGAATTCTTCGTAGCCCAGGAAGGTGAAGTGGTTGTCCAGCAGCCACTCGAGGAACGCCTTGACCTCGCCCTTTTCGTGTTGCGCCGGGCCAAAGGCGGTCTGCTCCACCTCCGCCACCACTTCACGCAGCTTGGCCTTCATCGGTTCGAAGTCGGCAACCACCACCCGCACCTCGGCCAGCACCTGCTCGATCTCGCGGGCCAGTACCGTCAGCTCGGCGGCGTTGGCGCAACGATCGATCTCCAGGTACATCAGCGACTCATGGCGTACGCCCTCGCCCTGGGTGCCCTTGGGCAGCAGTTCCAGCAGCTCGCCCTTGGTGCCGCGGCGTACGCTGAGCACGGTGGTCTGCAGGGTGTGGATGCTGTAGCCGCGGCGGTTGAGCTCGGTACGCACCGAGTCGACCAGGAACGGCAGGTCGTGGTGCAGCACTTCGACCACGGTGTGGGTCGATTGCCAGCCATTGCGTTCGTAATCGGGGTTGTACACCCGCACTTGCGGGTATTCGGGGTCGAAACGCTCGATGATGCGCCAGGCTGACAGGGTGCAGCCGGCCAGGTCGGAAAGCCTGCGTTGGGTGAGTTCGTCCAGAGAGATGATGCCGAAGAACTGCTCGGCGAACAGCGCGACTTGTGGCAGGGACTGTTCGCTGATGTGCTGCGCCAGGGCCGCTTGCAGTTGGTGCTGGAAGTCGGCTTTGCTGGCTGCGGTGAAGAACGCCATCTGTGGTACTCCGCTTGGGCTTTGTAATAGTTGAAGCGTCGCTGCGTGCGCCGTGTACGGATCAACGATAGCCAACCCGTGGCAAGGCGGACGGTAAAACCAGGCGTTGAACGTGCGCAGGCACGCCCAGGGCTCGCCGAAGCTTAACGACTGATCGGTCATCAAGGCTTGCAGCGCTGCGACAATTTCGGTCAAGGGGCGGTAACTTTACGTTTATGCCTGCCGGCAAGACTGTCAGAATTCCCTTCCGTTTCCTTTGATCCGAGCCTTGTCCATGCAAATCAATACTGCCCTGCTGTTCGCCACCCCTTGCGATGACGAGGAAGACAACATGGCGACCCTGTGCTGCCACAGCGACAAGGGTCAGATGTTCCTGCTGACCCGCTACCCGGACGAAGACACCGTCGACCTGACCCTGGATGACGAGCCGTCGACACTGGACGGGTTGAAAGTGACCCTGAGCGCCAAGCGCCTGCTGATCGAAGTGGCGGCCGGCGACCGCGATGCACTGAAGGGCGATGAGGTGCTGGAGATCAACCTGACCAGCGAGTTGAGTGACATGGATGAAGTGAAGGAAACCCTGGAGAACATCCTGGCCGGGACTGGTACCTTCGTCTGCGAGCTGTAACGAACTGAATACCGGCGCTGCCCCTGTGGGAGCGGGCATGCCCGCGAACACCGGCACAGCCGGTGCCATTCATCGCGCCGCCTGTTTCGCGGGCTTGCCCGCTCCCACAGTGATCGCGCCAGCTTTCAGGTTTTGTGCAAGGCAGTTCCCCCCCACAACGATCATGCCAGCGCTTGCTGCATCTCCCGGGCCTGCACCCGCAACGCCTGGCAAAACGGCTCCACCGCTGCCGAAGCCGGCCGATGGTCCGGCCTTATCAGCATCACCTGGTACGGCACCGACACCCGCAACCGCCGAATCGGCAACCCGCCCTGCGCCGCCTCCAGCCCACTCAGCGGGTTGATGATCGCCACCCCCAGGCCCTGCCGGACCATGGCGCACACCGAGGCAGCACTGGTGGTCTCGATGACCGTGCGGCGGTTCACCCCCGCCGCACGGAAGTGCTGGTCCAGGCGCTGCCGGTAGGTGTCGAGGCTGGCCAGGTTGATGAAGTCGACCTCGTGAAAATCGCTCAACTCCAGCTCGGCCCGGGCCTGCAGCGGATGCCCCTCGGGCAGCACGCACACCATGTTGGCGCTGAACAGCAATTCGCCGTAGGCGCCACGCGGTATCTGCTCGACCTCGGTCAGGCCCAGGTCATGCTGCTGGGCCACCAGTGATTCCTCCAGCAAAGGCGACTCCTGCGCCAGGATACTCACGCTCACGCCCCGGTGCTGCTGGTGAAAGCGCTGGCAAGCCTTGGGTAGCAAGGTCTGGGAAAACAGCGGCAGACAGGTTATGGCCAGCCGACCCTGTTCGAAATTGCGGATGGCCTGGGCAAAGCGGTCGATGCGCTCCAGCCCTACGTAGGCCCGCTCAACCTCCTCGATCAGCAGCAACGCCTGGGCGGTCGCCACCAGGCGCCCACCCTCGCGCTCGAACAGGTTCAGCCCGGTTACCTGCTCCAGCCGCGCCAGTTCGCGGCTGACAGTGGGCTGCGAGGTGAACAGCAGGCGCGCCGCACCAGTGACACTGCCAGCGGCCATGATGGCGCGGAACACTTCAATATGGCGGACGGACAGTTTCATGGCAAAACTCGGTAAGTCGGCAATGGTCATATCAGATATGAATGACCGACAGAAAAATAGCTATTTTTCTGAATTCCTGCTTTGGCTCATCCTCGTGGCCTTCCTTATATGAGTAACGCCACCATGACTGCACCCTTCACTCTTCTGGCCGACGCAGTTCGCCAGCACGGCTCGCCGCTGTGGGCCTACGACGCCGGCACCATCGCCGAACGGGTCGAACAGCTGAAGGTGTTCGACACCGTGCGCTTCGCCCAGAAGGCCAACCCCAACCTGCATGTGCTGCGCCTGATGCGCGCCCACGGTCTGGTGCTGGATGCGGTGTCGCTGGGCGAAATGGAACGGGCTTTTGCCGCGGGTGCAAGCGTGGATGGCGACCCTGCCGGCGTGGTGCTGACCTGCGATGCGCTGGACCGGCCGACCCTGGAGCGGGTGGTGGCCTCGAAGATCGAAGTCAACGCCGGCTCCATCGACATGCTGCGCCAACTGGGTGAACGCTCTCCTGGCCACCGCGTGTGGATCCGCATCAACCCCGGCTTCGGCCACGGCCACAGCCGCAAGACCAACACCGGTGGCGAGAACAGCAAGCACGGCATCTGGCACGAAGAGCTGGGCGAAGCGCTGGCCTGCGTTAAAACCCATGGCCTGCACCTGGTGGGCGTGCACATGCACATTGGCTCCGGGGTGGATTACCAGCACCTGGAGCAAGTGGCCCGCTCGATGATCGAGCTGATCGGCCGCCTGGGCGTGGACATCGAGGCGTTCTCCATTGGTGGCGGGCTTTCCACCCCGTACCGCAGCAGCGACAAGCCGGTCGACCTGCAACGCTACGCCCGGACCTGGGCCGTGGCACGCAAGGAAATCGAAGCGATGCTGGGCCACCCCGTGCGCATGGAGATCGAGCCAGGGCGCTTCCTGGTGGCGGAATCGGGTTACCTGGTGGCCGAGGTGCGCGCCGTGAAGCAGGTGGGCCGCAATACCTTCGTCATGATCGATGCCGGCTTCAACGACCTGATGCGCCCGGCGATGTACGGGGCCTACCACCGCATGACCCTGCTCGACGCCAACGGCCAGCCGGTGGAGCGCCCACGGCAGCCGACCGTGGTGGCCGGGCCGCTGTGCGAGTCAGGCGATGTATTTACCCAGGATGACCAGGAACTGACCCCGCATGACCTGCCCCTGGCGCAGGTGGGTGACCTGCTGGTGATCCACGACGCCGGGGCCTATGGCGCGTCGATGTCGTCGAACTACAACAGCCGGCCTTTGCTGCCGGAGTTCCTGATCGAGGATGGGGCGCTACGGATGATTCGCCGCAGGCAGACGGTGCAAGACCTGCTGGGTCTGGAGGCGGGCTTCTGAGATCGCGGGTAAACCCGCTCCCACAGGTACGGCGCCGGGCTCGAGGGCAGTGCCGTGCTTGTGGGAGCGGGTTTACCCGCGAAAGGGCCGGCCCGGCCGACACATCAACTGATGTCCTGCCCCACCGTCCATTGCCCCGCCCCACACAATCCGGGTACCCTTTTTCTTCATCCCGCACTCCCCAGGCCATACACCGCCCAGGCATGACTCCATGATCATTCGCCAAAGCATCGCTGCAGACCACCCGCAGCTGCTCGACATCTGGCTGCGCGCCGTGCGCGCCACCCATCACTTTCTGCAAGCGTCCGACATCGAGGCGCTGCTGCCGCAATTGCGCGACGTCTACCTCCCGGCCGTCGAACTCTGGGTTGCGGTAGACACCGATGACCGCCCGCTGGGGTTCATCGGCTTCAATGAAAACCACGTGGAGATGCTCTTCGTCGACCCCGAACGCCACGGCCAGGGCATAGGCCGCGCGCTGCTGGATTTCGGCCGTCAGTCGCGCAGCACGATGAGCGTCGATGTCAACGAGCAAAACCCGCAGGCAGTGGGGTTCTATCGGCACTACGGTTTCATCCAGACCGGCCGCTCAGCGCTGGACGGCGAAGGCCGGCCGTTCCCGTTGTTGCATATGAGCCTGCCCGCCCAGGCCTGATTTCCGGTGCCGCTTTGCGCCCCTGGCGCTGCTACAAATTCGCGAGACAGACCAACGGCATGAACCCGACGCGCTATACCACCGTGGCAAAGGACTTGATGGAGGGCATCGCCAGCGGCCGCTACCCGGTGGGCAGCCTGCTGCCGACCGAGTTCGAGCTGTGCGACCTTTACGATGTAAGCCGGCACACGGTGCGCACGGCGATCAACCAGTTGCTCAACCAAGGGCTGGTATCGCGGCGCAAGCGCGTGGGCACCCGGGTGGAGGCCAGCAGCCCGCGCGGTGGCTACTCGCAGTCACTGGCCAGCGTGGCGGACCTGGCACACCTGGCGGAAACCCAGCAACGGGAAATCCAGGACGTGCGCCACTTCGTCGCCGACCTGAGCGAGGCGGCGCGGCTGGGGCTGGTACCGGGCGAGCATTACTTCTGCGTGTCGAGCGTCCGCGTCGACCGTGTCCACAACGCGGCGCCGCTGTGCTGGACCGATGTGTACGCGCAGCGCGACTATGCCGCGGTCATAGATTTGGCCCGCGAGCACCCCGACCAGCTGATTGCAGGGCTGATCGAGCAGCACTATGGCCGGGCGATCGCAGTGGTCGACCAGCAGGTGCGGGCAGTGTTGCTGACCGCGGAAATGGCCCGGGTGCTGAAGGCCGAGGCAGGCTCACCGGGGCTGAAGATCATTCGCCATTACCGCGAGGAAAACGGCGACCTGATGGCGGTTTCCGAGACGGTGCACCCGGATGACCGCTTTACCCTGGTTACCCAGATACGCCGCGATCGGTCGCCGCCCTGATCGGGCAATCGGGGCCGCTATGCGGCCCATCGCCGGCAAGCCAGCTCCCGCAGCGTTCGCGCATGGTTTGAGGTCAATGCGGTCGCGGTGGGAGCGCCGGGCGTGCTCCGGGGGAAAGCGGTTGCGAAGGAGATCGGGCAGGACTATAAGAGCTCAACTTAACTTGAGGTCGGCAGGCATGACAGCGGACAACACACGGATGCTAACGGTAGGTGAAGTGGCCAAACGCAGCGGCGTGGCGGTGTCTGCACTGCACTTCTACGAGACCAAGGGGCTGATCGCCAGCATCCGTACGGCGGGTAACCAGCGCCGTTATCCTTCGCTGGTGTTGCGTACGCTGGCCATCATCAAGGTGGCGCAACGCACGGGTATTCCGCTTGAGGAAATCAGGCAGGCCTTCAGCCGCTACGCGCCCAACAGCAAACTCACGGCAGCGCAATGGGGCGAGATGTCGACCGCCTGGCGCGAAGACCTGAACGCCCGCATTCGCACCCTGGAAGCGTTGCGCGACAGCCTGGACAACTGCATTGGTTGCGGCTGCCTGTCGCTGGAAGAATGCCCGCTGCGCAACCCCGAGGATGTGCTGGGCAAGGAAGGTACCGGGGCGCGGATTCTGGAAAAGAAGGCCCGATAAGGCTGCGCTGGCGGGTAGAAGACTGAATTCGCAAGCGGTCGGCTCCCACAGGGTCCCTGCTAATTCAATGAGCCTTGTGCAGTTCCATGAGATCGCGCCCCCATGGTTCAGTCGCTTTTGCCCAGCACATACCGGTCAAAATGCTCGATGTGCTCGTCCAGGTTGTCCTCGAGCATCATCCGGTATTGCTCGCAGAAATACTTCAACAGCTCCTCCCGCGCGGCAGCCAGTTCGGCACTGGTCTTGAAACTGCGGGCACTCATCCAGGCATTGAAGCGCGAGGCGCCGAAGGTCAGTGAGGCACTGACCTTGCCCAGGTCTTCCATTTTCTCGATCTGCTGGTTCGCCAGTTCGATATGCGCATCCGCGCGGTCGTAAAAAGCCTGATCGGTAGCTTGTGTCATTGCGGTTTACCTTGTTGCAGCATTCAAGTTGAGTACCCGCGAAAAATTGTACCGCGTACACGTGAACCTGTATTGAGCCGCACAGTCTTAGCCGAGCCCTCAAATCGGCCTTGCCGTCGTTATCCAACAGAGCCATTCACCCCATGCGCCAAGCAGTCCGTCGCTCCCCCTTTGTCTCGCTCTGCTTCATCCCTTTTTTCCACCTGTTCGCCAACCCCGCCCATGCCAGCGGGGAAAGGCAACTGGTGGCAGCCATCAACGACTATCGCACCCAGCCACAACGCTGCGAGCGGCGCATTGTCCGGGGCTCGACGCCGCTGGTGCTGAAACCGAAACTGGCATTGCCGGTCGGCTACGACGGGGGTTTGCGAGAAGGATTGAAGGCTGCGGGTTATCAGGCGGTGAAGGTGCGGGCCATCCGCCTGGTCGGCGCGCAAGATGCCGAGGAGGCCTTTGACATGCTCCGCAGCGACTACTGCGCAGCCCTGCTCGATAGCCAATATGCCGATATCGGTGTGAGTCGCTCACGCAACGAATGGCGGGTGCTGCTGGCTCGGCCCCTGCTCGATGCCCAGCTTGGCGATAGGCGATCGGCAAGCAACGCGCTGCTGGCACAGGTGAACGCTGCACGGGCGAAGCCGCGCCTGTGTGGTCGCAAGCGCTTTGCCGCTGCACGCCCGTTGACCTGGAACACCGCCCTGGGAACGGCGGCGCAGCGCCACAGCCGGGCGATGGCCAACGACAATTTCTTCGCGCACCGCGACCTCGACGGTGATCTACCCGCGGATCGGGCATGGGATGCCGGCTACCGTGGGCGACAGATCGGCGAGAACATTGCCGCAGGCCAGGGGTCACCGAGCAAGGCGATGGCAGGCTGGCTGGCCAGCCCCGGGCATTGCGCCAACCTGATGAACCCGGTGTTTACCCAGGTAGGTGCGGCCTTTGCCGAGAACTCGCGTAGCGATAACGGCGTTTACTGGACGATGCTGTTCGGCGCGCCTTGAAGGGCACGTGCCAGCCCTCTGACCAGGGCTGGCCTGCCAATCGTTGCCCTGCACCACCTCTGACAACCCCGCCATACCTTCCCCCGCGCAGTCTCAGATGACTGGCGCTGGTGATGACACATCGCTTGCATATGACACTTTGTGTCATTAATATCGCATTTGTGTCCTGACGGCGTTCCTCGCCGATCAGCAATCCATCGCCCCTCCCCATGCAGGTACCGCCCATGACGACCACCATGCAGACCCCCAAGGACCAACTGGTCAAACTCGCCCAGCAGCAGATGCTGACGGCGCTGGCCGACAACACCTACACCCCTCGACAAAAACTCGCCCTCACCTGCCGCATCCTGTTCGACGGTGGCCACGACTCCGGCCTGGCCGGGCAGATCACCGCCCGCGCCGAGCAGCCTGGCACCTACTACACGCAACAACTCGGCCTGGGCTTCGACGAGATCGCCGCTTCCAACCTGCTGGTGGTCGACGAAGACCTCAACGTGTTGCAAGGCCGCGGCATGGCCAACCCGGCCAACCGCTTCCACAGCTGGCTGTACCGCGCACGCCCCGACGTCAACTGCATCATCCACACCCACCCGCTGCACAGCGCCGCCCTGTCGATGCTGGAAGTGCCACTGGCCATCTCGCACATGGACCTGTGCCCGCTGTTCGACGACTGCGCATTCCTCAAGGAATGGCCCGGCGTACCGGTGGGCAACGAAGAAGGTGAAATCATTTCCAGGGCGATCGGCGACAAGCGCGCGATCCTGCTTTCCCACCACGGCCTGCTGATCGCCGGCCGCTCGATCGAGGAAGCCTGCGTGCTCGCCCTGCTGTTCGAGCGCGCAGCGAAGATGCAGCTGCTGGCCATGGGCGCCGGTGACATCCGCCCCATCCCGGATGCCCTGGGCAAGGAAGCCCACGACTGGATCTCCACCCCCAAACGTCATGGCGCCGCGTTCAGCTACTACGCACGCCGTGCCTTGCGTGCCCATGGCGATTGCCTGGGCTGATCGAAGCTGTACCCTTTCCTTAACAACGGCAGAGGTGCCTGGTTATGTCTACACCTGTAATTCGCGGCGTTATCGGCTACACCATCACTCCCTTCACGCCAGACGGCACGCTCGACCTGGATGCCTTGGGCACGTCCATCGACCGCCTGATCGCCGACGGCGTACACGCCATCGCACCGCTGGGCAGCACAGGCGAAGGCGCCTACCTGTCCGACAGTGAATGGGAAACGGTGGTGCGCTTCAGCCAGGCGCGCATTGCCGGCCGCGTGCCCAGCGTGGTCAGCGTCTCCGACCTGACCACCGCACGTACCGTGCAGCGCGCCCGCCTGGCACAGGCATGCGGCGCCACCGCGGTGATGGTGCTGCCCATCTCCTACTGGAAGCTCACCGAAGCCGAAGTGGTCGCCCACTACAAGGCGGTGGGTGCGGCCATCGACATTCCGGTCATGCTCTACAACAACCCCGGCACCAGCGGCACCGACCTGTCGGTGGAGCTGATCCTGCGCATCCTCAACGAAGTGCCGAATGTGACCATGGTCAAGGAAAGCACTGGTGACATCCAGCGCATGCACCGCCTGTTCAAGGCCACCGATGGCCAGGTGGCCTTCTACAACGGTTGCAACCCGCTCACCCTGGAAGCCCTGGTGGCCGGCGCCACCGGCTGGTGCACCGCCGCACCCAACCTGATCCCGGCGCTGAACCTGGCGCTTTGGGACGCGGTGCAGCAAGGCGACCTGGCCGAAGCCCGCGCGCTGTTCTACCGCCAGTACGAACTGCTGGAGTACATCACCCGCCGAGGTCTGCCCACCACCATCAAGGCCGGTTTGAAAATGCTCGGCCAGGATGTCGGCGCGCCACGCCTGCCCCTGCAGCCGCTGGATGCGCAAGGCAGCGACTATCTGAAGAGCCTGCTGGTAGAGCTGGCCAACTGACCGCGACAACGGCCCCGGCGGCGTCCTGCTGCCGGGCCTCAGCGCAACAGCTTTGCGCCCCCTTGGCTGGCCTCGACCTGACGCAATACCTTCGCCAGTTTCGCCACGGCCATCGCCAGCTCGCCCGGGGTATGCGCCGCAAACCCCATCAACACTCCCGCCTCCCCCCTCGACGACGCATACAGGGCACTGAGCCCCAACAGGTCTATGCCTGCCGCCTGCGCCGCCTTGACCACGAGTTCTTCAGGCATCGGCCTGGTGAAAACACAGGGCATCTGCATGCCGCCCGCCGGCACGCGCGCGACAAGAAAATCGGACAGCTGCGCCTGCACCAGCGCCGCCAGTGCATCGCGGCGCTCGGCATAGATTGTCCGCATCAAGCGCACATGGGCACCGAAGTGCCCACCTTCGATGAACCTGGCCAGGGTCAGTTGTGCCAGCGAAGCCGTATGCCCGTCCTGCAACGTCCGCGCTGCGGTCATCGGCCCGACCAGTTGCGGCGGCAAGACCATGTAGGCAATGCGCAAGCCGGCGAACAGGGATTTGGTGAACGTGCCGATATAAACCGTCCGGTCGTGGGCATCCAGGCCTTGCACGCACGCGGTGGGTTTGCCGGCATAGTGAAACTCGCTGTCGTAGTCGTCCTCGATGATCCAGGCGCGTTGTTGCCGTGCCCACTCGATCACCGCCAGACGCCGGTCCAGGGACAGGGTCACGCCAGTAGGGAACTGGTGCGACGGGGTCAGGAAAACAGCCCTGGCATGGGGGGCCAACCGTGGGATCTGCTCGACCTGCATGCCGTCGGGGTCCACGGCCACGGCAATGCAATGCAGGCCAGCAGCAACCAGCGCCTTCCTGGCGCCATGGTAAGCCGGGTCTTCGATAACCACTTGGTCGCCGGCATCGGCCAGTACGTGGGCACACAGGCTGAACGCCTGCTGCGAACTGGTGAGGATCAGCACGCGATCGGCCGTGGCCTGTGCGCCACGCTCGAGATTGACGTAATCGGCAATCGCCCGCCGCAGTGGCTCGGTGCCTTGCGCGGCGCTGTGCAGCAGCGCCTGGGTGCCATGTTCCCTGAACACCTGCCGCTGCAGCTTTTCCCAGGTCTGCAAGGGGAAGTTGCGCGTTTCTGCCACCCCCGGCGCAAACGGCCGAGGGACGAAGAAATTGTGCACCCCGCCCTCCTGGCACAGCGCCTGGCCCCGGCGGCTGAGCGCTGGCGGCTCGACCGGGGCTTTCACCCTTCGGCCCCGGGCGCGCGCCGGCAGGTGCTGCGTACGGGGTGAGACGAAGCTACCACTACCCACCCGGCGCTCGATGAAGCCTTCGGCGTGCAACTGGCCATAAGCGGCCTCGACCGTGTCCCGCGACACAGCCAGCGAGGTCGCCAGTGCACGCGAGGCGGGCAAGGCCTTACCCACGGGCAATGCCCCTTCGAGAATCAGCTGGCGTATCGCCCGCTGGATCCGCACGTGCAAAGGCAGCGACGCGCGCGCCGGGTCGCCGATCCAGGCTTTCACCGACTCCAGTTGTGCATGCTTGAACATTGGTATGGCCATGTATCGAAAAGTGGCTGGGCTATACCGGCCATTCTAACGCTATAAAAACCAGGCTTTCCAACCCCTATGCGCCAGAACGCCCGAGGCCCCGATGAACACGCCCGCACACACCGCACCAACCCCGCTCCGGCTGACAGACATCCTTCACCCCGTGGTGGCGGGGATCGTTTCGGTCATCGTCAATTACGGCGGCACCTTCATCCTGGTGTTCCAGGCCGCCAAACTGGCCGGGCTGAGCCCGGAGCTGACTTCATCATGGGTCTGGGCCGTATCGATCGGCGTTGGCTTCAGTGGCCTGGCCCTGTCCTGGTACAGCCGCGAGCCGGTGATCACCGCCTGGTCCACGCCGGCCGCTGCGTTCCTGGTCACGGCGCTGGCCAGCGTGCCCTACAGCGAGGCCATCGGCGCCTACCTGCTGTCGGCCGCCGGCTTCGTGATCCTGGGGCTGACCGGTTACTTCGAACGCCTGGTGCGGGTCATTCCCGGCGGGATTGCCGCCGGGCTGCTGGCGGGTATCCTGTTGCAGTTCGGCATCGGTGCATTCGGAGGCCTGTCGGTCGACCCCGCGCTGGCCGGGCTACTGATCGCGGCCTATGTGACATTCAAACGCTTCACCGCCCGCTATGCCGTGGTAGGCATTCTGCTGCTGGGCCTGGGCTACCTGCTGCTCCAGGGCCAGGTGGACCTGACAGCGCTCAGGCTGGAGTTCGCCACGCCGTTGTTCACCGCGCCCACCTTTTCCCTCAACGCCGCCCTGAGCGTGGCCCTGCCGTTGTTCCTGATCACCCTTACCGGTCAGTACATGCCAGGCATGCTGGTGCTGCGCAACGATGGCTTCAAGACCAGCGCCAACCCGATCGTGGCAGTCACTGGCCTGGGCTCGTTGCTGATGGCACCGTTCGGGTCGCACGCTTTCAACATCGCGGCCATCACCGCCGCCATCTGTACTGGCAAGGAGGCCCACGAAGACCCGGACAAACGCTGGGTCGCGGGTATCGCTGCCGGTGTCTGCTACATCCTCGTGGGGGTGTTCGGCGTCACCCTGGCCAGTGTGTTCATGGCCCTGCCGGCCACCTTCATCACCACTTTGGCCGGCCTTGCCCTGCTGGGCACCATCGGCACCAGCCTGGCCAGCGCAATGGTCGATGCCCGTTCGCGCGAAGCGGCACTGATCACTTTCCTGGCGGCGGCGGCCAACATCAGCCTGTTTGGCATAGGCGGCGCGTTCTGGGGGCTGGTCATAGGCTTGCTGGCCTATGCCGTACTGAACGGCCGACTCCCCGGTTTCAGCCACTCTCCCCGGTAAGCGGGCTTTCCAACACCCTGCCGTGCGCCAGGTGCGCACGCCCTGCAACAGGTATCGACATGCCCAAAGCTGGCCCCAAGCTTCTAACCCAAATTGCTGCCGTGCATTTCGTCAGCCATGTGCACATCATGCTGATCCCGGCGCTGCTACCCGTGCTCCCCGGCTTGCTGGGGGTAGGGTTCGTCGAACTCGGCGTGGCCCTGGCCGTGTTCAACATCGTCTCCGCCCTGGTGCAGGCGCCGCTGGGCTATGCCGTCGACCATTACGGTGCGCGCAAGGTGCTCAAGGCAGGCTTGCTGCTGGGCAGCCTCAGCTTCCTGCTGGTTGCTGTCAGCCCCGGCTATACGCTGCTGTTGGTGGCGATGGCCATGGCCGGTCTGGCCAATGGCGTGTACCACCCGGCCGACTATGCGCTGCTGGCCAACGGCATCGAACAAGGCCGCCTGGGGCGGTCGTTCTCGATCCATACCTTTGCCGGCTTCCTCGGCTCGGCGGTAACGCCAGCAATGTTTCTTGGCATTGCTGCCGTGTCGGGCGCGCAGGCAGCCCTGGCGGCAGGCGCCGCAGCGGGGCTTGCCGCCTGGCTGTTGATATCGGTGCCAGGCAGTGGCGTCTATCAGGTCGCCAGGCCTGGAATCACAGGTAGCGCTAGCTCCCCAGCAGCTCGTGTGCGACTGTTCACGCCCATGCTCGGGGTGCTGACTGTGCTGTTCATGTTGCTCAACCTGAGCACCAGTGCCATCGAAAAGTTCTCCGTGGCCGCGCTCGTCCAGGGCCAAGGTCTGACCCTGGCCTGGGCCAACACGGCGCTCACGGCGTTTCTGCTCAGCAGTGCCGTGGGTGTGCTATGCGGTGGAGCCTTGGCTGACCGGACCCGTCGTCATGGCCTGGTGGCGGCATTGGCCTTTGCCCTGGCCGCGGCGTTGACGGCGCTGGTGGCCCTGGGGCTGCTGCGGGGCTGGGGGTTGGTAGTGGTGCTGGGCGCCATTGGCTTGCTGACCGGGGTCATCGCCCCGTCGCGGGACATGCTGGTCAAGGCGGCGGCGCCACGCGGGGCCGAGGGCAAAGCCTTCGGGCTGGTCTCGACCGGCTTCAGCATCGGCGGCGCACTCGGGCCGGTGGCCTTTGGCTGGATGCTCGACCAGCAACTGCCCAACGGGGTGTTCGTGGCGTCGATCGTGTTCATGCTGCTGACGGTGCTGCTGACCCTGGCACAGGAAGCGTATTCGGCCAGGAAACGTCGACACCCTGCATGAACCCTGGGGCTGCGTTGCAGCCCTATCGCCGGCAAGCCGGCTGCCACCTCGATCGCACTGCCTTCAAGGCCTGGGACCGGCGCAAATCCCTGTGGGAGCGGGCGTGTCGAGGCGTCGAACCGCCG
>NZ_JAMBDI010000031.1:115629-129847 GCF_036858055.1 Pseudomonas sp. SF2
GGGAGCCGGCTTGCCGGCGATCAGGCCGGTACAGGCTGATCAAGCTGCCGGGTTCGCGTGCGCCACCCGCCCTCCTGCCGCCGGCCGATTGACGAACAGCACGTCCAGCACGCTGTTGTGCAACCCCTTCAACGCATTCCAGTTCGCCGACGCATGCACGTACCTGTCGCGCAACAATCGCTGTTCATCCTCGGTCAACCCAGGCTGTTCGTATTCACCCAAGGCAAACCCATGCAACTTGCGGCTGATGCCCAGCAGCTCATCCGGCAGCCGATGCTCAGCCTGCCCGCCCAACGGCGCAAACGGCACCCCCGCCCGCACCGCCAGCTCGCGCATGATGCTCAGGTACACCCGGGAAAGCTGCCCCGCCACTTCCCGTTCGCGGTACACCGCCGCGTACACCTGCTTTTGCGCCTCACTCGACCGGCCACCGGCAATCGGAACCTCCCAGGCCAGCACCCGTGGCCTGGGCGCGCCCATTTCGCCAAATGACGACGCCAGCAACGCACTGACTGAGGCATGCACACGAGTGTGCTCGGCGCGCATATCCAGCGGCACCCGCTGAGACTGCGGTTTGCACAGCAGCACCTGCTCCTGCGTGGTATCCGGGTAACCACCACCAATGTTCGAGTGCACGCCCGGCAACACGATGTCATGGTCGCTGCGCACCAGCGGGAAGTTGTGCCGCTGTTCGTCCCCCGCCACCAACTGCACCACTTGCCGGGCAATGTCCGCGCCCAGGCCCAGACGCAAGCCACCATTGCGGTCATCGGCGGGGTCAAGGTCTCCCTGCAGTGGCGCGATGATCGCCGCCACCGTGTCGAACAGGCCGATGAAGTTGATCCCGATTTCGCAGGGCACAGCCAAGCGCTCGTCGCCGCCATCGTGCAGGAGGTTGGCCAGATGCCGCACCGCCGCCGCGCCGCGACTGAAACCGAACAGGTCGAACTCGACCCGCTCGACCCTTGCCTGCGGATGCGCCTGGCGCCAGTCCTGCAATTGCCCGGCAATTCCCGCCAAGGCCTCGGCGACCCTCGCCTCGGCCCCCAGACGCCCACTCCCGGTGGCCGAGGCATAGGCATTATCCGCCTCCCCCGCCAGGGTGCCCACGCCCTCGACATAGCGTTTCAGAAACACCATGGTCTCATCAGCCGTGCCCCCCTGCGCCGGATACAGCGCATGCAACAGGGCCACATTGCTCAAGGCGTTGCCATAACTGGCACCCTTGCCCCCCGGAGCATCCGCCGGCATCACATTGCTCAGGTTGTTGCCGGTCCCATCAAAGAACACGCCAAAACGCAGGGTGACCGGCGTAATACGTGCTGTGCTGCCGCTGTTCAAGTCCATCCTCGTGCCTCCTGCTTGCGCAAAAACACAAGCAGGCGCCAACACGCCGCAGCGGAACATCAGTCAATGGCCAGTCATATGCAGGACATTTCCGGACCTGCTGGCCCCGGGCAAGGATAAATTTCCCTACCGCCATTGGTCGCCACCCCCCCGGATGGATTAAAGTATCACCCCTTGCCAGGGCAGTTGCCTCCAGCCGCCTGCGGCCCCACACCAGGAACCGTCACCGATGGAACACCGTGAAGCGCTGATCGCGCTGCGCACCTTTCTTTCTTCCCAGATCCTAGGCCAGGAGAAACTGGTCGAGCGGCTGTTGATCGTGCTCCTGGCCGACGGCCACATGCTGGTCGAAGGTGCGCCGGGCCTGGCCAAGACCAAGGCCATCAAAGAGCTCGCCGAAGGTATCGAGGCGCAGTTCCATCGCATCCAGTTCACCCCCGACCTGCTCCCGGCCGACATTACCGGCACCGAAATCTACCGCCCGGAGACCGGCAGCTTCGTGTTCCAGCAGGGGCCGATCTTCCACAACCTGGTGCTGGCCGACGAAATCAACCGCGCCCCGGCCAAGGTGCAGTCCGCGCTGCTCGAAGCCATGGCCGAACGCCAGGTCAGCGTGGGTCGCAGCACCTACGACCTGTCGCCGCTGTTCCTGGTCATGGCCACACAGAACCCGATCGAGCAGGAAGGCACCTACCCGCTGCCCGAAGCCCAGCTCGACCGCTTCCTGATGCACGTGAAAATCGGCTTCCCCGACGCTGCGGTAGAGCGGCGCATCCTGTTGCAGGCCCGTGGTGAAGCCCTGGGCGGCGAGACCAAGCCCGAGCGCCGGGTCAGCCAGCAGGCCATCTTCGCCGCCCGCAAGGAAATCCTCGGCCTGTACATGGCCGACGCGGTGGAGGAATACCTGGTGCAACTGGTGATGGCCACCCGCACCCCGGCCAAGTTCGACGCCGAACTGGCCGACTGGATCGCCTACGGCGCCAGCCCGCGTGGCTCCATTTCGCTGGACCGCTGCGCGCGCGCCCACGCTTGGCTGGCCGGGCGTGATTTCGTCAGCCCCGAAGACATCCAGGCGGTGCTGTTCGACGTACTGCGCCACCGCATCATCCTCTCGTTCGAGGCCGAGGCGGCGGGGATCGACCAGGACCGCGTGGTCCAGCGCATCCTCGACGTCGTCGCCGTTGCCTGAGCCCATGCCCACCGCCTCGCTGGCCCAACCCGGCATCCGCATCGGCCTTGCCGAGCTGATCGACATGCGCCACCGCGTGCGCGAAATCCAGCTGTTTTCCCGGCCCGGCCAGCGCAGCCCGCTGGTGGGCCTGCACCACTCCAAACTGCGCGGGCGCGGCGTGGACTTCGACCAGGTGCGCGTGTACCAGGCCGGCGACGATGTGCGCAACATCGACTGGCGGGTCACCGCGCGCACCCAGGAACCGCACACCAAGCTCTTCCACGAAGAGCGCGAACGGCCCATCTTCATCCTCGTCGAGCAGAGCCAACGGCTGTTCTTCGGCTCGGGGCTGATGTTCAAGTCGGTGCTGGCCGCCCAGGCTGCGGCGCTGTTCGGCTGGGCCGCGCTGGGCCACAACGACCGCATCGGCGGGTTGGTGTTCGGCGACAACGAACACCACGAAATCAAGCCCCGGCGCAGCAAGCAGAGCCTGCTGCAACTGCTCAACCGCCTGGCCAAGGTCAACCAGGCGCTGCACACCGAGGCCACGCCCGGGGCCGACAGCCTCGGCCTGGCCCTGCGCCGCGCCCGCGAAGTGCTGCGCCCCGGCAGCCTGGCCATCGTGATCTGCGATGAGCGCTCGCTCACCGCCCAGGTGGAACAGCACCTGGCCATGCTCTCGCGCCATTGCGACCTGCTGCTGATGCCGGTGTCCGACCCGCTCGACCACGCCCTGCCCGCCGCCGGCCTGCTGCGCTTCGCCCAGCGAAGCGCGCAGCTGGAGCTCGACACCCTGGACGCCAACCTGCGCCAGGCCTACCGCCAGCAGGCCGAAGCACGCATCGAGCGCTGGGAGCTGATGGCGCAAAAGCTGCGCGTGCTGCTGATGCCACTGAGCACCCAAAGCGAAATGATCGAGCAATTGCGCGAATACCTGAACGCTCAGCGGCCACGGAGCGCGTCATGAAGAGCAGCGGCCAATGAACCCGCTTGATCAACTGCAACCGCTGATTGCCCCAGCACCAATCGGCCTGTGGCCACCGGCACCCGGCTGGTGGCTGCTGCTGGCCGTGCTGCCGCTGTTGGCCTGGGGCCTGTGGCGGGTGCGCCGCTGGCGCCCGGGCAAACGCCGCATCGTGCGTGCCGAGCAGCCCTTGGACCCGGTACGCGTGGAAGCGCTGGCCGAACTGGCCCGCCTGCCACGCCCCTACGACGGTGCCCCGGCCGGGGCCTGGCTGCAACAGATCAACGCCCTGCTCAAGCGCCTGTGCCGCAGCCATTACCCGGGCGCCAACAGCCATACCCTCAATGGCCGCCAGTGGCTGGCGTTTCTCGACAACCGCTGCCCGGCCGCCGGCCTGACCCGCTGGATGGTGCTGGTCGAGGGCGCCTACAAACCCGAGTGCAAGCTCGATGACAAGGCCATCGCCGGGCTCAGCCAGGCCGTCGAAACCTGGATCCGCAAGCATGTTTGAACTGGCCTGGCCGTGGGTCTTCGCCCTGTTGCCATTGCCGTGGCTGGCACGCCTGGTACTGCCGGCCGCCGACAGCGGCGAACCGGTGCTCAAGGTGGGCTTCCTCAACGAGCTGGAAGGCCTGGCCGGGCGCCGCGCGCGCCTCAACCTGCCGACCTGGCGCCAGCAGGCGCCCTTTGTCGTCATCTGGCTGTTGCTGCTGTGCGCCGCCGCCCGCCCGCAATGGCTGGGCGACCCGGTGCCAGTGGCCGCCAGCGGCCGCGACCTGCTGGTGGCGGTGGATGTGTCCGGGTCGATGGACTTCCCCGACATGCAGTGGCAGAACGAAGACATCAGCCGCCTCGACCTGGTCAAGGCGCTGCTCGGCGACTTCCTGCAGGACCGCGAAGGCGACCGCGTGGGCCTGATCCTGTTCGGCAGCCAGGCCTACCTGCAGGCCCCGCTCACCTTCGACCGGCGCACCGTGCGCACCTTCCTCGACGAAGCGCAGATCGGCATCGCCGGCAAGAACACCGCTATCGGCGACGCCATTGGCCTGGCGGTCAAGCGCCTGCGCCAACGCCCGGCACAAAGCCGGGTGCTGGTGCTGATCACCGACGGCGCCAACAACGGCGGGCAGATCCACCCGCTGACCGCCGCCCGCCTGGCCGCTCAGGAAGGCGTGCGCATCTACACCATAGGTATCGGCGCCAACCCCGAGGCCAGTGGCACTCCTGGCCTGCTCGGCCTGAACCCGAGCCTGGACCTGGACGAAGCCTCGCTCAAGGAAATTGCCGACATCACCCACGGCACCTACTTCCGCGCCCATGACGGCGCCGAACTGGACGCCATCGGCGACACCCTCGACCAGCTCGAACCTGTGGCCCAGCAACCGACCCAGGCACGCACGGCCAAGGCCCTGTATGCCTGGCCCCTGGCCCTGGCGCTGCTGCTGAGCGTGCTGCTGGTGGTGGCCGTGCAATGGCCCGACAACCTGCTGCAGCGCCTGCTGCGCAAGCCGCGCTTCCTGCAACCGCATCCGGAATGGCGCCAGCGCCTGAAGCGCCTGCGCCTGAGGAGGCGGCGATGATCGAACTGTGGCCCCAATGGTTGCGCCCGCTATGGCTGCTGGCCGTGCCCCTGCTTGGCTGGCTGCTGTACAAACTGTGGCACCGGCGCAAGCGCGCCGGGCGCTGGCAGATAATTCTGCCGCCGGCGTTCCATGGCGTACTGCTAGGCGGTGGCAGCGGCAGCACCAGCAAACTGCCGTGGGTGGCGCTGGGCCTGGCCTGGATGCTGGTGATCCTGGCCCTGCTCGGGCCCAGTTGGCAGCGCGTGGAAGAAAACCGCCAGCGCCCGGCCGACCCGCTGGTGATCCTCCTCGAACTGACCCCACAGATGCTCGCCGAGGACAGCCCGCCCAACCGCCTGGAGCAGGCGCGGCGCAAAATCCTCGACCTGCTGGAACACCGTCGTGACAGTCAGACCGCGCTGGTGGTCTATGCCGGCTCCGCGCACACCCTGGTGCCGCTGTCCGACGACCTGGCTACCAGCCGCAACCTGCTCGAGGCGATCGACCCGTCGATCATGCCCAAACCCGGCCAGCGGGCCGACCTGGCCGTGCAAAAAGGCCTGGCCCTGCTGGCCCAGAGCGGCCTGGGCCAGGGCCGCCTGCTGCTGATCGGCTCGTCGCTCAGCGCCCCGGAGCGCCAAGGCATCGCCCAGGCCCTCGGCCGCCAGGGCCCGAGCCTGCTGATGCTGGGCATCGGCAGCCGCGAAGGCGCACCGGTGCGCCAGGCCAACGGCGAGTACCTCAAGGACGACCAGGGCGGCATCCTGTTGCCGCGCCTGGACAGCACCAGCCTCAAGGGCTTCATCAGCGGCACGGGCGGGCGCTACCGGCATGCCCGTATCGACGACCTCGACCTTCGTGGCCTGGGCCTGTTCGACAACCCGCGCACCGGGCGCAACGACGGCCGGACCCTGCAACTGGACAGCTGGGCCGACCAGGGTTACTGGCTGCTGCTGCCGCTGTTGCTGCTGGCCGCCTGTGCCGGCCGACGCGGCTGGCTGTTCTGCCTGCCGCTGCTGCTGGCCCTGCCCCAGCCCAGCCAGGCCTTCGAATTCAATGACCTGTGGCTACGCCCCGACCAGCAAGGTCAGCGCCTGCTGGAGCAAAACCGCCCAGCCAGCGCCGCGCGCCAGTTCCAGGACCCGCAATGGCGCGGCATGGCCCTGTACCAGGCGGGCGACTATAGCGGTGCCGCCGAAGCCTTTTCCCAAGGCGACACGGCCGCCGCCCACTACAATCGAGGCAATGCCCTGGCCCGCAGCGGTGAACTGGAAGCCGCCCTGGACGCCTACGAACAAGCCCTGGAACGCCAACCCGACCTGCAGGCGGCGCTGGACAACCAGGCGCTGGTGCAGCAACTGCTGCAACAGCGCGAGGCCAAGGCCGAGGAGCAACCGGCCAGCAGCGATGCCCAAGGCACGCCCGGCAGCGAAACCGAAGGCAACAGCAGCTCGGCCAACAGCCCGGCCCAGGGCACGCCCGGCAACGACGAACAACCCAGCGCCGAGCAGCCCGGCGAAGGCAGCAGCAACAGCCAGGTAGCACCCGGCAACCAGGCCGGCGCGGATGACAGCGTCATCCAGCCGCCGCAGCGCCCGGTATCGACCAGCCTCGATGCCGAACAGCGCCAGGCCCTGGAACAATGGCTGCGGGAGATCCCCGACAACCCGGCGGAGCTGCTGCGGCGCAAATTCTGGTATGAACAGCAATTGCATCAGGAAACCCCACGATGAGTCGCTTCGGCGTCTTTCTCCTCAGCCTGCTCTGGGCCGTGCTGGCCCAGGCCGAACCAGTGCTGCAGGCCAGCGTTGACCGTACCCGCCTGGAAGCTGGCGAAAGCCTGGAGCTGACCCTGGAAAGCCAGGACGTCACCCAGTTCGGCAAGCCCGACCTGCGCGCGCTGGAGGGTGACTTCGAAGTGCGCGGCACGCGCCAGCTGAACAGCCTGCACAGCCTCGACGGCGAAACCCGCGCCAGCACCCGCTGGATCATCACCCTGCTGCCACGGCGCAGTGGCAGCCTGCGTATCCCCGAGTTGCAACTGGGCCAGTCGCACAGCCAGGCCATCGAACTGCAAGTGCTGCAGGCCGACGCCAGCCGCCAGGACAGCGCCTCGCAGGTGTTCATCGAAGCCACGCTCGACAGCAACGAGGTCTACGTCCAGGCCCAGGCCGTACTCACCCTGCGCATCTACCATTCGGTGGCACTGTACGACGACAGCAGCCTCAGCCCGCTGCAACTGGAGAACGCCAAAGTCGAACCGCTGGGTGAATCGCGCACCTATGAAAAGGAAATCAACGGCGTCCGTCACGGCGTGATCGAAACCCGCTATGCCGTGTATCCCCAGCAAAGCGGCACCCTCGACATCCCGCCGCTGACCTTCACCGCTACCGCCGCCGCCAGCCCGGACGAAGCCCCACAAACCAACGGCACGGCCCGGGCCGGCCACCAGGTGCAGGTCAGCTCGCTGCCGTTACGCCTGGCCGTACGGCCGATTCCGGCGGCCTGGCCGGCTGGCGTGCCGTGGCTACCGGCCCGCAGCCTGACCCTGGAAGAGCACTGGAACCTCGACCCTGGCAACCAGCAGGTGCAGATTGGCGACTCGCTGACCCGCAACATCACCCTGCGTGCCGAAGGCTTGTCCAGCACCCAGCTGCCACCGCTGCCAGCCACCGAAATCACCGGCCTGCGCCGGTACCCCGACCAGCCATTGCTGCGCAACGAAATCAGCGACCGCGGCATGACCGCCAACCGCGAAGAGCGCGAAGCCCTGGTGCCGACCCACAGCGGTACGCTGGCCCTGCCGGCGCTGGAAGTGGCCTGGTGGAACACCCGCGAAGACCACCTGGAGCACAGCAGCCTGCCGGCGCGTACGCTGAATGTGCAGGACAACCCGGCGCTGAGCGCCGACACCCCGGTTGGCGACAACAGCAGTGCCAGCAGCTTGCTGTGGCCCTGGCAGCTGGCCACCCTGGTGTTCGCCCTCACCACCGTGCTGGGCTTTGCCCTGTGGTGGCGCGCCCGCTCGCAGCCAGCGGTGCTGCGCGCCGCGCAGGCCGGGCCGAGCCCGCGTACCTTGCTGGATGATCTCAAGCGCGCGTGCCAGGCCAACGACCCACAGGCAACTCGCCAGGCGCTGGACGCCTGGGCCCGCCAGCAGCCGGAAACCCTGGCCGAGATGGCCGCGCGGTTCGTGCCGTTGTCGGATGCACTGGATGGGTTGAACGGGGCGCTGTATAGCGAGAGCGGGCAGTATTGGCAGGGTGAGGACTTGTGGCGGGCGATCGGTACGATTCCGCCGGCTGAGCAGGTGTTGTTGCCAGCGGGCGAGAACGGCAGCCTGCCGCCGCTCTATCCCAAGTAAGTGGTTGCCTGTGCGGGCCTCTTCGCGGGCATGCCCGCTCCCACAGAAACACCACTGCTTTCAAGGGCGGTGAGATACCTGAAGGAGATTCTATGGTTTTTGGCAAGCCTGTTCTTGTCATGACATCTCACTGGCGTAGAAAGAATCAAGGCATGCACTATGCACCACCTCAACCCCCAGTCATGAACTGGGCGGCTATGTGCCGCACAGCGGCCCCATGCTTGGGTTACCATACCGCCCTTGCGCAACACCCATCACCCAAGCCAAGCCCCGCTTGCTCGACTCGACACCAACAGGTCATCCATGCGTCTGTTTCATACCTCCGACTGGCACCTGGGCCAAAGCCTGCACGGCCAGGAACGCGACTTCGAACACGCCTGCTTCCTCGACTGGCTGCTCGGCCAGCTGCGCCTGCGCCAGCCGGATGCGTTGCTGATCGCCGGCGATATCTTCGACACGGTCAACCCGCCGGTCAAAGCCCAGGAACGTCTCTACGACTTCATCGTCCAGGCCCACGAGCAACAGCCGAAGCTGGACATCGTGATGATCGCCGGCAACCACGACTCCGGCTCGCGCATCGAGCTGCCCGCGGCACTGATGCGCCGCCTGCGCACCCATGCCCTGGGCCGTGTGCACTGGTTGGACGAGGGCCAGCTGGACGCAGAGCGCCTGCTGATTCCGCTGACCAACGGCCGTGGCAAGGTCGCCGCCTGGTGCCTGGCCCTGCCCTTCCTGCGCCCGGCCGAGGTGACCGGCCCGCAACTGGGTGACGACTACCTGCAAGGCATCACCCAGGTGCACCAGCAACTGATCGCCGCCGCGCAAAAGAAGCGCAAGAAGGACCAGGCGCTGATCGCCATCAGCCACGCGCACATGGCCGGTGGCGCGGTGTCGGAGGACTCCGAGCGCAGCCTGATCATCGGCAACGCCGAGGCACTGCCGGCCAAGCTGTTCGACAAGGCCATCAGCTACGTCGCCCTGGGCCACCTGCACAAGCCGCAGAAGGTCAACCGCGAAGAACGCATCCGCTACAGCGGCTCGCCGATCCCGCTGTCGTTCGCCGAAATCAACTACCCGCACCAGGTGCTGGAAGTGGAGCTGGACGGCACCGGCCTGGTCAGCGTCGAACCACGCCCGGTACCGCGCGCCGTAGCCCTGCAACGGGTCGGCCCGGCACCACTGGGCGAACTGCTGGAGCAGTTGGCCGAGCTGCCAGTGATCGACCTGCTCGAAGACCCCAACCGCCAGCCCTGGCTGGAGGTGCGGGTGATACTGGATGAGCCGCAACCCGACCTGCGCCAGCAGATCGAAACCGCACTGCAAGGCAAGGCCGTGCGCCTGATCCGCATCAGCGCCGAATACGCCGGCCGCAACAACGCCGAAGACGATGACCTGGCCTTTGTCGAACTGGCCCAGATGACCCCGCAAGACCTGTTCAGCCGCGCCTGGGAGCAGGCCTATGGCAACCCCGCCGACGAACAGGCGCTGGCCGACTTCGCCCTGCTGTTGCAGGACGTGCAGCAGGAAGAGGAACAGCCATGAAGATTCTCGCCATCCGCCTGAAGAACCTGGCATCCCTGGCCGGCCCGGTCGACATCGACTTCACCGCCGAGCCGCTGGCCAGCGCCGGCCTGTTCGCCATCACCGGGCCCACCGGTGCCGGCAAGAGTACCCTGCTCGATGCCCTGTGCCTGGCGCTGTTCGGCACCGTGCCACGCCTGAACGACATTGGCCGCGAAGCCAAGGTGCCGGACGCCGACGGTGAAATCCCCACCTCCGACCCGCGCAACCTGCTGCGCCGCGGCACCGGCAGCGGCTTTGCCGAAGTCGATTTCGTCGGCATCGATGGCCGCCGCTACCGTGCCCGCTGGGAAGCCAACCGCGCCCGCGACAAGGCCAACGGCAAGCTGCAGCACAGCCGCCAGAGCCTCTACGACCTGGACAGCGAGCAGGTGCTGGGCAGCGGCAAGAACGAATACAAGCAGCTGGTCGAAGCTCGCCTGGGCCTGAATTTCGAACAGTTCACCCGCGCGGTGATGCTGGCACAGAGCGAGTTTGGCGCCTTCCTCAAGGCCGATGACAAAGAGCGCAGCGAGCTGCTGGAAAAGCTCACCAATACTGCCATCTATACCCGCCTGGGCCAGCGCGCCTTCAGTAAGGCCCGCGAAGCCGGCGAGGCCCACAATGCCCTGAAGGACCGTGCCAGCCACCTGCTACCGATGGAAACCGAAGCCCGCGCCGAGCTCGACCAGCGTCTGGAGCAGGCGCAACAGCAGTTCAAGGCCGACCAGGCCGGCGAGCGTCAGCTGGAACAGCAACGCAACTGGCTGAACGAGCAGCGTCAGCTGCAGGCCCAGCACGCCGAAGCCGGCACCGCGCTGCAGGCCGCCGAACAGGACTGGCAACAACTGGCTGACCAGCGACTGGACCTCGTGCGCCTGGAGCGCCTGGCCCCGCAGCGTCACCAGTTCCACCGCCAACAGACACTGACCGCGCAACTGGCACCGGTGGCAGCGAAGATCGCCGAGCAACAGCAGCAGCAAGCCGAACTGCAGGTGCGCACCAGCGAACTCGAACAGGCGCTGGACGCCGCGCGTCAGGCGCTTGCCGATAGCCAGGCCCGCCACAGCGATAACGCCCCTCGTCTGCGCCAGGCCTTTGCCGCCCAGGACAACCTGGCCCGCCTGGACCAGGAGCTGGCAGCGCAGCGCAGCACCAGCCAACAGGCCGAGCAACAGGTCGCAGAAGGCCAGCAGCACCTGCAGCAGCTGGAAGACAACCAGCAGCGCAGCCTGCAGCAACTGGCGCAGATCGACACCGCGCTCGCCGACAGCCAGCACCTGGCGGGCCTGGCCAATGCCTGGCACGCCTACCTGCCACAACTGAAGCAGGTGATGCTGATCGGTGGCCGCCTGGCCAAGGGTCGTGAAGAACTGCCCGGCCTGCAGGCCCAGGCCAGCCAGGCCAATGCGCACTTGCAGGCCGAGCGCGATGCCTTCGAGTTGCTGTTCCGCGAGGCCAAGGCCGAACCCCAGGCCCTGGCAGAACAGATCGACTTGCTGGGTGGCATGCTGCAGGACAACCGCAAGCGGCAGCGCGCCGTGGAAGAACTGTCACGCCTGCATGGCCGTGAACTGGAACTGCGCCAGCAGCTGGAGGCCGTGCGCGAGCGGCAGCAGCAGGCCATGCAGCAACGCCAGCAGCTGATTACCGAAGGCACCGCCGCCAAGGCCGAGCTGGAAGCCGCCGAGCAAGCGCTCAACCTCACCCGCCAGTTGCTGGAGCGCCAGCGCCTGGCTCGTAACACCAGCGTCGAAGAGTTGCGCGGCCAATTGCGCGACGGCGAACCCTGCCCGGTGTGCGGCAGCGCCGAGCACCCGTTCCACCAGCCTGAAGCGCTGCTGCAAAGCCTGGGTCGCCATGACCAGGCCGAGGAAGACGCCGCGCAGAAACAGGTCGAAACCCTCAACGGCAAGCTGGTGGAGCTGCGCACCCAGCTGGGTGTGGTCAACGCCCAGCTCAAGGACTACCAGCAGCAACAGCAGCAACTGAGCGAACAGCTGCAACCGCTGGTGGCCCAGGTGCAGGCACACAGCCTGTGGCCTGCCCTCGCCCCGCAGGACGACAGGGCCCGCAGTGCCTGGCTCGACAGCCAGCTGCGCCGCCTGGACGAGGAAATCGGCCAGGACGAGAAACGCCAGAGCGCCCTGCTCGCCCTGCAAAAAGATGCAGCCCGTCTCAACCAGCAACTGCAGGCCGCCCAGCAGGCGCAACAGCAGGCCCAGCGCCACCTGGAGCAACAGCATCAGGCCCTGGCCAGCGACGAGCAGCAATTGCAGCAAAGCCTGGACGACCTGGCAGGCGTGTTGCCCGAAGAGGCCCTCAAGGCCTTGAACGACGACCCGGCCAATGCCTTCCTCGCCCTGGACCAGCAGATCGCGCAGCGCCTGCAGCAACTGGAGCAGCGCAAGGACGAACAGGAAGAACAGCAAGCCCGCCAGGCCCAGCTGGACAAGCTGCGCGACCAGCAACAGGCGCGCGTGCAGACCCTGCAGCAGTTGCAGCAGAAGCTTGCCGCCCTCGACGAGCAGCGCCAACAGGCCCAGGCTTCGCTCAGCGAACTGCTGGGCGAGCACGCCAGCGCCGAAGCCTGGCAACAGCACATGGACGCCGCGCTGGAGCAGGCCCGCGCCCTCGATGCCGACACTGCCCAGCGCCTGCAGGACCTGCGCACTCAAGGCGTGCAACTGGCCAGCGAACTCAGGGCCAACACCCAGCAGCAACAGGCGCTGGACGCCGAATGCCAGCAGTTGCAGGGCCAGATCGCCCAGTGGCGTGGTGAACACCCGGAACTGGACGACGCTGGCCTGGATCGCCTGCTGGGCATGGATGACACGCAGGTCAATGAACTGCGCCAACACCTGCAAGGCGCCGAAAAAGCCATCGAACAGGGCCGCGTACTGCTGCAGGAACGTGAACAACGCCTGCAGCAACATGCCGCGCAAATGACCGTGGACACCTCGGCCGACGCCTTGGAACAGGCCCTGACCGAACTGCGCGAACGCCTGGCCGGCCACGAGCAGCAATGCGCCGAACTGCGTGCACAGCAGGCCGATGACCAGCGTCGCCAACAGGCGCACCAGGCGCTGGCGGCGGAAATCGAGCAGGCCCATCAGCAGTGGCAACGCTGGGCTCGCCTGAACGCCCTGATCGGCTCGGCCTCGGGCGATGTGTTCCGCAAGATCGCCCAGGGCTACAACCTCGACCTGCTGCTGCACCACGCCAACGCCCAACTGCGCCAGCTGGCCCGCCGCTACCGCCTCAAGCGCGGCGGCAGCGCCCTCGGCCTGCTGGTGCTGGACACCGAGATGGGCGACGAACTGCGTTCGGTGCACTCGCTGTCGGGTGGGGAAACTTTCCTGGTGTCGCTGGCCCTGGCCCTGGGCCTGGCCTCGATGGCCTCCAGCACGCTGCGCATCGAATCGCTGTTCATCGACGAAGGCTTCGGCAGCCTCGACCCCGAGTCGCTGCAACTGGCCATGGATGCCCTCGACGGCTTGCAGGCCCAAGGGCGCAAGGTAGCAGTCATTTCCCACGTGCAGGAAATGCACGAACGCATCCCGGTGCAGATCCAGGTGCGCCGCCAAGGCAACGGCCTGAGTGACGTGGAGGTGTGCGGGTGATCCTCTACTCGTTTCGCCGCTGCCCCTGGGCCATGCGCGCGCGCCTGGCCCTGCGCTATGCAGGGTGCGAGGTGGAAATCCGCGAGGTGGCGATGAAGAACAAGCCGGCAGAACTGCTGGCCTTGTCGCCCAAGGGCACGGTGCCGGTACTGGATACCGGTGCCGAGGTACTCGAAGAAAGCCTGGACATCATGCGCTGGGCGCTGGCGCAAAACGACCCGCAGGACTGGCGGCTGCAGGCTGACCCTGTGGCGGCGCAGCAGGCTGAAACACTGATTGCGCGCAACGACAGCACGTTCAAGACGCAGGTAAACCTTTACAAGTATGCCGAGCGCTACCCGGCGCATACCCGCGAGCATTACCGCCAGCAGGCCGAGGCCTGGCTGGCGGAGCTCGAAGGCCTGCTGGCAGGCAGGCCCTACTTGCTGGCCACGCACCCGAGCATTGCCGATGCCGCGTTGCTGCCCCTGATGCGCCAGTTTGCCGGGGTCGAACCGCAGTGGTTCGCCGAGGCGGCTTATCCGCGGGTGCGGAGCTGGCTGGAGGGCTGGTTGGCTTCGGACCTGTTCAAGGCAGTGATGGCCAAGTAAACAACTATCAGCACTACACGGCCCCCTGTGGGAGCGG
>NZ_JAMBDI010000031.1:129871-166641 GCF_036858055.1 Pseudomonas sp. SF2
GCACGCCCGCTCCCACAGGGCCCGTGCCAGGCTTGAGTCAGTGGTGGTGCTTGCCACTCAATGCCGCATGGAAGTTGGCACTCTGGCGCAGGTACTGCTCGGTGTAGCTATGGGTTGCGGAGGCCTTGCCGCTGCTGTCGGCGTGGGCATGCGTCGGCAATACCACCGAAGCGGAAATGGCGGATGCGGCAATGACCGGGAAGAGATTGAAGTTCATCTGGGCTGACCTCGACGGCGGTGGTTTGACGTTGGCCCGTTTGGGCCTTGGGTCAAACTTACGCCGCCGAAGCCGCAGGCAAAAATTCATTGCGGCAGTATCGATTATCACGCCGATCGATATCACTCGATGAATTTGAGGTCCGACGGTGCATCCTGCTTCAGCGTCTGCACCGTCTCCAACAGTTTGCCGCTGCGTGGATCGCGGCGTATCACCACGATCTGGTTGCTCTTCTGGTTGGCCACCAGCAGGAAGTTGTCACTTGGGTCGAGGGCGAACTCGCGGGGATGATCCCCCTCCACCGAACGGCGCTGCAGGAACGTCAGCTGGCCGTCCTGCTTGCCCACGCTGAACACCACGACCTCGTTGGCCGTGCCGCGGTTGCTTACATACAGGAAGCGCCCGTCTGCCGACAGGTGCAAGCCACCTGCCGCTTTCGCCGCGGCGTCCTCGCGCTCGGTCAGGGGCAGGCGCTGGCGTTCGACCAGGTTGCCGTCCTGCACATCGAACATCACCACTTCGGCGTTCATCTCCAGGGTCAGGTAGGCGTACCGGCCCTTGGCGTCGAACAGCAGGTGGCGCGGCCCGCTGCCCGGCGGCAAATCCACCGACGCGGGGATCGCCGGCGTCAGCGGGTGGTCGGCGCTGGCGCCATCATAGCGGTAGATGAACACCTTGTCGGCACCCAGGTCGCTGGCATACAGGTGCCGACCGTCCGGTGACAGCACCAGCGAATGCACGTGGGCGCTGGCCTGGCGCTCGGGGTTGACCCCGCTCGCCTTGTGCCGTGCCTCTTGCACCACCGGCTTGAGCTTGCCGTCCCTGGCCACCGGGACCACCACCAGGCTGCCACCGGGGTCGGGCTTGACCGCGTAGTTGGCCACGAACAGATAACGCTGGTCACGGCTAAGGCTGGCATGGGTCGGCTCGTCACCTTGGCTGGGCACCTGGTTGAGGGGCTTGATCTCGCCTTTTGCACTGACGCCGAAACTGCTGACATGGCCGTTCGGGGTTTCATTGACCGCGAACAGCTGGCGTTGATCGGCCGACAACACCAGCCAAGAAGGGCTGACACTCTCCACCACTTGCTGCGGCGCAGGGTCGATATGGCCGGTCTTTTCGTCGAACTGATAGCGGTAGATGCCCTGGCTGGCGCCATCGGTGTAACTGCCCACCAGCAAGGTCGCAGCGTGGGCGTTGATAGTCACGCTCATCAGGCTAGCGGTCAGCAGGCTCGTCCAGATCCGGTTCATCTTCGTCATCATCCGGGGCGCGAAAGGCACTCATACAGACTAGCCGATGCTCGCCGTTGGCATCGTCGAGTTGCCACTCGTCACCCACGGCAATGGCAGCAACGATCTGCTCGGGGGTGAAGGACCAACGGCGGAGCTGGCGGCCGTCCATGCATTCGATGGTGAGGCCGGATTCGTCGGAGGTGAAGTCGAAGGCGTGCAGACCGTCGATCAGGAGCATGTCGCAGGACTGCAGGGCGGTGGCGAGGGGGGACATGGGGGTACCAATCTGAAATGAGTGGGCATTATAGCCTTGTGTCGCGATGGGCCGCACAGCGGCCCCCTGCGATCAATGGGCGAAAATGGAGCCCCCTTCCTTGCCCGCCATCTTCTCCGGTTTGATCAGGAACCGCGCCAGCGCCGGCAGCAGCCACAGCGCACCGAACATGTTCCACAGCAGCATGAAGGTCAGCATCAGCCCCATGTCCGCCTGGAACTTGATCGCCGAGAAGATCCAGGTGCACACGCCAATGGCCAGGCACAACCCGGTGAACAGTACCGCCTTGCCGGTCGAGCGCAGGGTCTCGTAATAAGCCTCCTGCAACGGCAACCCGGCGCGCAGGAAGCTTTCCAGCCGGCTGTAGATGTAGATGCCATAGTCCACGCCAATGCCCACACCCAGCGCCACCACCGGCAAGGTCGCCACCTTGACCCCGATGCCCATGTAGGCCATCAGCGCGTTACCCAGCACCGAGGTCAGCACCAGCGGCAGGACGATGCACAGGGTGGCAGCGAACGAGCGGAAGGTAATCAGGCACATCACCGCCACGCAGATGTACACCAGGATCAGGATGGTCAGCTCGGCCGACTTGATCACCTCGTTGGTTGCCGCCTCGATCCCGGCGTTGCCCGCCGCCAGCAGGAACTGCAGGCCTTCCTTGTTGTGGCTGTCGGCAAACGCCTTGGCCACGGCGGTGACCCGCTCCAGGGTTTCGGCCTTGTGGTCGTTGAGGAACACCAGCACCGGCGCCAGCGAGCAGTCACCGTTGTACAGGCCATCGGCGCGGGCGATGGAGTTGTTGAGGATGTCCGGGTTGCGCGACAGGGTTTCCCATTTCAGGCTGCCCTCGTTCATGCCCTTGATCACCTGCTTGGACACGGTCACCAGGGAAATGGCCGACTGCACGCCCGGGGTGTTCTGCATGGTCCACATCAGCTCGTCGATCGGCGCCATGGTCGAGTGGATCGAACAGCTTTCCGGCGGGGTCTTGACCATGATCACCAGCACGTCGGAACTGGTCGAGTAGTTGCTGATGATGAAGTTGTTGTCCTGGTTGTAGCGCGAGTCGGGGCGCAGCTCCGGCGCGCCCTGGTCGAGGTCGCCGATCTTCAGGTTCTGGCTGTACCACAGGCCACCGGCGAAGGCGACCAGCGCCAGTGCCACCGACACCGGTGCCACCTTGGCACTGGCGAAGTTCGACAGCAGGCGCCAGAACGGGTGCTCGCGGGTAGCGTCCTGCTTGCTGCGCTCGACGGCCTTCTTGCTGATGCCGACGTAGGAGATGGCTACCGGCAGCAGGATAAGGTTGGTGAACACGATCACCGCCACACCGATGGAAGCGCCGATGGCCAGTTCACGGATCACCCCGATGTCGATGATCAGCAGGGTGATGAAGCCCACGGCGTCGGCGAGGATGGCGATCATCCCCGGCAGGAACAGCTGGCGGAACGTGCGCCGCGCGGCGGTCAGGGCGTTGTCGGCATCACTCGACTGCAGGGCGATACCGTTGATCTTCTGCACCCCGTGGGAAATGCCGATGGCGAAGATCAGGAACGGCACCAGCATCGAGTACGGATCCAGGCCAAAGCCCACGGCATGCATCAGGCCCAGCTGCCAGACCACTGCCACCAGGGTGGTGATGAGCACGGCGATGGTGCTGCGGATGCACCAGGTGAACCAGTACAACAGCACCCAGGTGATGGCCAGGGCGACGCCGAAGAACATCGCCACCATCACCAGCCCGTCGATCAGGTCACCGACCTTCTTGGCGAAGCCGACGATGTGAACCTTCACGTTGGGGTTCTGCGCCTGGAACTTGTCGCGGATCTTTTCTTCCAGCTGGTGCGAGAACTGCTGGTAGTCCAGCTTCACCTGCTTGCCCGGGTCCTGCGGGTCGGGGTAGCTCTCCAACAGAGGCACATCGACGATGCTGGACTTGAAGTTGTTGCCCACCAGGCGCCCCACCTGGCCTGACTTGAGCACGTTGTCGCGCAGGGTGTCGAGGCTGTCCTGCGAGCCGTTGTAGGTGTTGGGGATCACCTCGCCACCAGAGAAGCCTTCTTCGGTGACCTCGCTCCAGCGCACGCTGGGGCTCCACAGCGACTTCAGCCCGGCACGGTCGACGCCGGGGATGTAGAACACTTCGTCATGGACCTGCCGCAGGGTCTCCATGTAGTCCTTGTCGAAGATGTCGCCGTTGACCGCCTCCACCGAGATGCGCACGGTGTTGCCGAGGTTGGCCAGGTCGTTGCGGTGCTCCATCATCTGCTCGATGAACGGGTGCTGCAGCGGGATCATCTTCTCGAAGCTGGTGGACGGGCGGATCTGCGTGGCCTGCCAGAACAGGAAGATGCTGACCAGTACGCACAGGGCGATGACCACGGGGCGGTTGTTGAAGATCAGGCGTTCGAGCAGCGTGGCCTTGTCCTGGTGATGCGGGTGCATGGTGATGCTCTCCCTGCTGGTCATGGACGCACCTCCTGGTCAGCACCCTGCGGGTCAGCCAGGTGCACGCCACCCTGCCCTACCAGCAGCAGGCCGCCATTGGCCAGGCCGCTGACACCGGCCAGGGCAATACGGTCGGCACGGTTGTAGACACTGAAAGTCTGGCCATCATCGGTACTACGCAGCACGCTGCCGCCATTGCCGACCAGCACCAGGCTGCCATCCTCGACAAGCGTAGCGCCTGCCAGGCCGAATTCGAGGGTGCCGCGTGCAGCCTTGAGTTCGATCGGCTGCCAGCTGTCACCAAAGTCGGTGGAACGGAACAGGTTGCCGCGCAGGCCGTAAGCCAGCAGCGTGCGTGGCTGGGCAGTGCCGATCACGCCGAACAGCGAGCCCTCGTAGGGGCCCTCGACCTTGGCCCAGGTCTGGCCGTTGTCGGCGGAGCGGAACATGCCGCCCTGCTCGCCGACAATGAACAGGCCGGCATCGCGCACCTGGGCGATACCGTTCAGGTGTAGCTGGTCAGGGTTGTCCAGGCGCTCGGCCACATCCTGCCAGTGCTGGCCACCGTCGGTGGTTTCCAGCAAGGCGCCGTAGGCACCCACGGCAAAGCCGTGCCGGGCGTCGAGGAAGGTGATATCGAGCAAGGGCGCTTCACGGGCAAGGTCTTCGAACTGCTTGCTCCAGGTGGCACCGCCGTCACTGCTGGTGAGGATCTGCGCGTCATGGCCGACGGCCCAGCCGCGCTTGTCGTCGAGGAAGAACACCGCGGTGAGCAGTTGCCGGGTAGGCACCCGGGCCTGGGTCCAGGTGCTGCCTTGATCATCGGAGAACAGGATATGACCGCGATCGCCTACCACCACCAGGCGCTTACCGGCATGAGCGGTATCGATCAGCAGGCTTTGGCTGGCCTTGGTCGATTCGGTGGAATATTCGTCGGCGGCAGCGGCATGCACGCTGTCAGCCCACACGCCAAGCCCCAGCGCCAGCACCGCGCCGGCTGCCAGTGGCCAGGCGAAGCGCCTGTTCCGTTCCCTCATGACTGTCCCCCTGTTGTGTTCTTATTTGGTGGGTCAATGCATTGCAGATACTGCGAAAAGCCTGATCTAGAGGCCTGCAATAGCCTGAGGGGATCGTAGCGGGGATGTTTGCGGGAATACAACGGGCGGGGTGTTATGTTTTGTTATCGGCTGTAAAAGCTTCGCGGGTAAACCCGCTCCCACAGGTCCTGCACAGCCCATGAAAGCGGTGCAGTACCTGTGGGAGCGGGTTTACCCGCGAAGAGGTCGGCTCAGGCTACGGAAGGCTTAAGCCAGGCTCTTGCTCACAACCTCATACACATCACTGGACAGCTCACCAGAAGCCAGAATCCGCTCCAGCTCGCCCTTCATCAGGGCCTGACGCGCATCGTCATACTTGCGCCAGCGGGTCAGCGGTGCCAGTTGCCGCGAGGCGATCTGCGGGTTCAGCGCATTCAGCTCGATCACCAGGTCCGCCAGGAAGCGGTAGCCCGAGCCATCCGCCGCATGGAAGTTGACCAGGTTCTGCCCGGCAAAGGCGCCGATCAGCGCACGGACCTTGTTCGGGTTCTTCAGGGTGAACGCCGGGTGCTGCATCAGCGCCTTGACCCGCGCCAGCCCGCCCGGCAGCGTGCTGGCCGCCTGCACGCTGAACCACTGGTCCATGACCAGCGGGTTGTCCTTGAAGTGCTCGGCAAAGGCCTCCAGCGCCTTGGCCCGCTCGGCCTCGAACGGCGAGTTGACCAGCACGGCCAGCGCAGTGAGGCGCTCGGTCATGTTGTCGCAGTGCTCGAACTGCTCCAGGGTCGCCTGCAGTACCTGCGGCTTGCCGCTCTGCATCAGGTACGACAGCGCGATGTTCTGCAGGCTGCGGCGGGCGAAGTGCTCGGCCGAGGCCACGTAGGCGGTGCTGCGCGACACTTCGCGGTTGGCCTGGTAGCGCGCCCACAGGGCGGCGAACAACTGCTCTGCGATCTGCTGACGGGCAAACTCGCGGGCGGCGTGGATGGCATCCACGTCGGCCACCTGGCTGATCTCGGTGAGGTAGGCCTCACCCGGCAGCGAGAGCATTTCGGCAACCATGGCCGGGTCCAGCGACTCGTTACCGAGCACAGTGCCCAGGGCAGTGATCAGGCGCTGGTCGAGCTTGAGCGCTTCGCCACGCTGATGCTGGCCAATCAGCTCCTGCAGCACCTGCACCGACAGCTGCTGCCCCGCCTCCCAGCGGTTGAAGCCGTCGCTGTCGTGCTGCATCAGGAACATCAGCTGGTCGCGGTCATAGGGGAAGCTCAGCTTGACCGGTGCGCTGAAGCCACGCAGCAGCGACGGCAGCGGCTTGGCCTGGATGCCCTGGAAGGTGAAAATCTGCTCGGCTTCGGTCACCGACAGCACGCGGCTGGTGCCCTGCGCCGTCGCTTCACCGGCCAGTTGCAGCGGCAGGTCGTTGCCTGCGGCGTCCAGCAGGCCCAGCTCCACCGGGATCACGAACGGCAGTTTTTCAGCCTTGTCCGGGGTCTGCGGGCAGCTCTGGCGGAAGGTCAGGCTGTAGGTTTTCGCAGCCGCGTCATAGGCCTCGCTGACTTCCAGGCGCGGGGTGCCGGCCTGGTTGTACCAGCGCTTGAACTGGGTGAAGTCGACGCCGTTGGCGTCTTCCATGGCCTTGATGAAATCGTCGGTAGTCACCGCCTGGCCATCGTGGCGTTCGAAGTACAGGTCACTGCCCTTGCGGAAGCCATCGGCACCCAGCAGGGTACGAACCATGCGCACCACTTCGGCGCCCTTCTCGTACACGGTCAGGGTGTAGAAGTTGGAGATCTCGATGAAGCTGTCCGGGCGTACCGGGTGGGCCATGGGGCCAGCGTCTTCGGCGAACTGGTGAGTACGCAGGTAGGCCACGTCTTCGATGCGCTTGACCGTACGCGAGTTCATGTCGGCGCTGAACTCGGCGTCGCGGAACACCGTGAAGCCTTCTTTCAGCGACAGCTGGAACCAGTCACGGCAGGTGACACGGTTGCCCGACCAGTTGTGGAAGTACTCGTGGGCGACCACGCCTTCGACGCGCTGGTGGGCGGCATCGGTAGCCGTTTCGGCACGGGCCAGCACACAGCTGGAGTTGAAGATGTTCAGGCCCTTGTTTTCCATGGCGCCCATGTTGAAGTCGTTGACCGCGACGATCATGAAGATGTCCAGGTCGTACTCGCGGCCATAGACTTCTTCGTCCCAGCGCATGGACTTCTTCAGGCTGACCATGGCGTGGTCGCACTTGTCGATGTTCTCGGGCTCGACGTAGATGCGCAGGGTTACATCACGGCCGGACTGGCGGGTGAAGCTGTCTTCGACGCACCACAGGTCACCGGCCACCAGGGCGAACAGGTAGGCCGGCTTCATGAACGGGTCTTCCCAGGTCGCCCAGTGGCGGCCGTCTTCGGCCGGCCCGCTGCCGATCGGGTTGCCGTTCGACAGCAATACCGGGTAGCGATGCTGCTCGGCGATGACCGTGGTGGTGAAGGTGCTCATCACGTCCGGGCGATCGAGGTAGTAGGTGATCTTGCGGAAGCCTTCGGCCTCGCACTGGGTGCAGAACATCTTGCCCGACTTGTACAGGCCTTCCAGTGCGGTGTTGCTCTCGGGGTGGATCTTCACGCTGGTGTCGAGGGTGAAGCGCTCGGCCTTGGGCTGCACGGTCAGGCTGTCGGCGTCGAGCTGGTACTCACCCGGCTGCAGTTCCTGGTCATCCAGCGAGGCACGCAGCAGTTCCAGCTGCTGGCCATCGAGTTCCAGTGGCGGCAGGCCGGCACCGCGTGCCGGGTTGCGGCGCATGACCAGTTGCGCGTGAACCAGGGTGTGGTCCTCGAACAGCTCGAAGGTCAGGTGCGTCTCGTCGATCAGGTACTCGGGCGCCTGGTAATCCTTGAGGTAGATCACTTGCGGTTGTTCGGTACGCATGTAGAGGTCCTTTTACTGGAGCACGGCCAGCTGGTAGGCCGTGTACTTGCGAATATTGATCACACCGGTGTCGAAGATCAGGTACTGGCCCTTGATGCCCAGCAGCGTGCCTTCCACTACCGGGTCCTTGTCGAGGTTGAAGCTGACGATCTTTTTCGGGTAGGCCTCGACCGGGTATTTCATCTGTACCACTTCCGCGTCGCGCAGTGGCTGGATCGCCTGCAGGCCAAAGCGGCCCTGCAGTTCGCGCAGGCCATCGGCGCAGGCGTCGAAGACCTGTTCACGAATTGCAACCAGATCGAGTTCCTCGGCGTCGCCTTTGAGCAGGGTGCGCCAGTTGGTGCGGTCCGGCACCTGGCTGCGCAGCAAGTCTTCGACCAGGCCGGACTGCTGGCGAGTGGCCACGCGCACGATCGGCAGGGCCTGGCTGGCGCCCTGGTCAAGCCAGCGGGTGGGCAACTGGGTGGCGCGGGTGATACCGACCTTGATCCCCGACGAGTTGGCCAGGTAGACCACGTGATCGGTCATGCAGAACTGTTCGCCCCACGACGGTTCGCGGCAGGTGCCGGCGTCGTAGTGGCACTTTTCCGGGGCCATGATGCACACGTCGCACTGGGCCAGCCGGGTCATGCACGGGTAGCAGTAACCCTGGCTGAAGCTGGTCTTGGTGCGCTTGCCGCAATGGCTGCAGTGAATGGCGCCGAGGTATTCCAGGCGCAGGCGCTGGCCGATCAGCGGGTTGACCGGCACCTGCGTGTCATCCAGGCGGAAGCTGTACTGCACCACCGGCGCCTGCAGGCTGACCGCCATCTTGCTCAACGAGCCACGAGCGAGTTCGATCAATGTACCGAGTCCGACTTGAACAGAATGTTGGCGATCGGTGCAGACTTCGACGCGCATTCCTGTGGGCCCATGTAGCCGGTGCGCTGGTCTTCGGGCAGGTTTTTCATTTCCCAGGCGATTACCGCCTGCAGCGACAGCTCTTTCTGCTCGGCGGTGAGCTTGCGGCCATCCGACCATTTGCCGATTTCCACGGCCAGTTTCAGGCTCTCGTAAATTTCCGGGGTGATGTTTTCGATCATTTGCGCGAAAGTGGACATAGTGTCTCCTGATTCAAGCCGACAGTTTACGCCGGGCCAGCGCCCCACCCAAGAGCCCGGTCAGGCATCCGATGAGCAGCCCGCCGACATGGGCGGCGTTGGCGATCTGGCCAAGGCCCAGGGTGTCGATCACGCCGCTCAGGCACACCACCAGCCAGATCAGCATCATCACCAGCACGCCCTTGGGCAGGTCGAAGTAACGGTTGGGCGCCCGCCACTGGTACAGCCAGATATGCCCGAGCAGGCCGTACAGCACGCCGGACAGGCCACCGAACAGGCTCGGACCGCTGCTGTAGTGCTGGGCCAGGTTGGACACCAGGCTGAACAGCAGGGTCAGGCCAAGCAGCGCCCACGGGCCCTGGCGCAGTTCGATGCGTTTGCCCAGTTCCCAGTACCACAGGCTGTTCATGGCCAGGTGCAGCACGCCGAAGTGCAGCAGCATGGGCGATACCAGGCGCCACCACTGGCCTTCGTCCAGGCTTTGCGCCAGCGGGCTGAAGTACAGGTAGTCGCCCTGGACGCGGAAGTCGAGGAAGGTGAACCAGCTGATGGTAGTGAAGTTTTCGCCCAGGCCCGTAAGGCCGGCGACGATGAAACACAACAGCAGGATTATGGTGGTGACTTTGCAAGCGCGGGCCTGTTCCGCCAGGGAGGGCCCTTTCGCGGGCACGCCCGCGCCCACAGGGTCGGCGGTGGCTGGCAGGTCGGCATTGCCGTCGGGGTAGCGCTGGTAGAGCTCGCGGACGTCTGCAGCCAGGGTGTCGGGGGCCCAGAGCACCTGCACCTCGCCCTCCTCGCTGACCCGGTGCGGCACCTGCAGGCGCTGCAACAGTTGGACGAAGCCGCTGAGGTCGACCGACAGCGGCAGGCGCATCACTTCGATAACGTTCATTGGTTGGCCTGTGGGCGGTCAACGTCGACCCAGACGAACTTGTGCGGGTCGATGCGGGTTTCATCATCCAGGCGGTAGGCGGCCAGCTTGCCGTAGAGCACGGCGCTGTAGTCCAGGCAGGCCAGGTTGGCGCGGATCGGCGCCGGACGGCCGCTGCGCCAGTAGTGGCCGACGAACAGCATGGGCTCATCTTCGGCATAGCGCAGCAAGGCGTTCTTCTGGCTGTGGCTGAGTGGGGTGCTGGCGACTTCCGCGGGCAGGGCGTCGGGCTGGAACACGATGTCGCCATAGGTTTGCGGGTCTTCTTCCCAGAACTTGGTGCGGAAGAAGGCGCGGGTCAGGCCGTCGCCGCCAGTCAGGGTCAGGCCGTCCGGCAGGCGCATGTCGGTGCCGCGCAGCAGGCGGTTGCACACGGTGGCGGCAAAGCTGCTGCTCACCGCCGAGGCCTGGATGAAGTGCTCGTCGATGCACCCGTCGGGGTACTGCTGGCGCAGCGGCTCGATCAGCCGCGGGTCCCAGCAGGCATGCACCAGGCGGAAGCGCCCGGCGTCGACGAACAGTGGCAATTCGTAGAACCAGTTGACGAAGTCGTGCCAGTCAGCGGGGTGGTTGGCGAACTGGGTCAGGGTTTCGTCGATCAGCCGGGCGTGGCGCGGCGTATGTTCGCGCACAAAGGCCTTGCCGCTGCCGGGCAGTGCCGGGGTGACCCAACCCAGGGCGTTGTATTCGTGGTTGCCCATGATGCAGAACGCCTGGCCGGCCTCGACCATGTCGTGGACGATGTGCAGCGCCTCGCGGATGCGTGGCCCGCGGTCGACGATGTCGCCAAGGAACAGCGCCTGGCGCCGCGGGTGGCGCCACACGCCGGCCACACGCTTGTAACCGAGGGCGTCGAGCAGGCGTTCAAGGGTCAGCGCACAACCGTGCACGTCACCGATGATGTCGAAACTTCGCGCCGGATCGAGCATCAGTCGTCCCTGCTTCCCAAACGGCTGCCCCAACCGAGCTTGGTGCGGCAGACCTCGTAGTAATTGTGGTCGAGCGGGTGGATCAGGCGCAGCTTCTGCGGCTTCTTGCTCACCGTGATGGTGTCGCCGGGGGCGCAGGTGAAGTGGTTCTGGCCGTCACAGGATACTTGCGGGTAGATCTGCAGGTCCTTGGACACCACGATCTTCAGCTCGCTGTTGCCGTCGACCACGATTGGCCGGCCCGACAGGGTGTGTGGGTACATCGGCACGATGACGATGGCGTCGAGCTTGGGGTGCATGATCGGGCCGCCGGCCGACAGCGCGTAGGCGGTGGAGCCGGTGGGGGTGGCGACGATCAGGCCGTCGGCCTTCTGGCTGCAGACGAACTGGCCGTCGATGTAGATCTCGAACTCGATCATGCGCGTGGACTTGCCCGGATGCAGTACCACGTCGTTCAGCGCATCACCCTGGCCAATGGCTTCGTTATGGCGGCGTACCTCGGCCTGCAGCAGGAAGCGGTTTTCCACCAGGTAATGGCCGTCGAGCACTTCGGCAACCTTCTCTTCCAGCTCGTCGGGGCGGATATCGGTAAGGAAGCCCAGGTTGCCACGGTTGATGCCCAGCACCGGAATGTTGTGCCGGGCCAGGGCACGGGCGGCACCCAGCAGGCTGCCGTCGCCGCCGACCACGATGACCAGGTCACAGACCTCGCCCAGCAGCTTGCGGGTGGAGGTTTGCAGGCCATGGCCGGGCAATACTTCGGCGATGGTGTCCTCGAGGATCACGTGCAGGTGGCGCTCGAGGAGAAATTTTTTCAGTCGGCGAATGGTGTCGAGCACCTGCGAGCTGCCAAGGCGGCCGATGATACCAATATTGCGAAATTGCTCCATGGGGCTCCTGCGAGGCTCTGCGGCGGGTGACTATGCCGCGATTATGGGCGAAACCACCGGGTAGCGGCAAACCGGCTATGCTCGCAGGATGATGCCATTCGCCCTGCTCCACCACCTGCCCCGGCAGCTACGCCGCCCCCACGTGCGCGACCTGGCCTGGGCCCTGCTGTCGCCCCCGTTGCTCAGCACCCCGCCCTGCCCCCAGCGCCACCCGCTGGCAGGCAGCCTGTGGGCGGATCAGCCGCAGCGCCTTGCAGACTGGCTGCAGGCGCTGGATGACGACGACCGCCCATTGCGCGACTGGCTGGCGCAACTGGGCAGCCGGCGCCTGGGGCATTACTACGAACGCCTGTGGCAATTCGCCCTGGGCCAGGCGCCGGGCATCGAACTGCTGGCGGCCAACCTGGCGATACGCGACGGCGGGCGCACCCTGGGCGAACTGGACGTGGTGCTGCGCGACCGCGACGGCGTGCACCACCTGGAACTGGCCATCAAACTGTACCTGGGCCCGGAACACGCCGGGCAGGACCCCGCCGCCTGGCTGGGACCGGGCTGCCATGACCGACTGGGAAGCAAACTGGCGCACCTGGCGCGGCACCAGTTGCCCATGTCGGCGGGGGCGCACAGCCGCGAGGTGCTGGCGCAGCTGGGGGTGGAGCAGGTGCAGGCACATGTGTGGCTGGGTGGCTACCTGTTCTACCCGTGGCCTGGGCATGCGCAGCCACCGCAAGGCGCCAACCCGCAACATTTGCGCGGGCGCTGGGTGCGGCGACGGGACTGGGCCATGGCTGAAGGGGAACATTGGCAGCCGCTGCAACGGCATGCCTGGCTGGCGCCGGCGCGGGTAGAGGCGAGTGAGAGCTGGGCGGTGGAGCAGTTTGCGGCGTGGCTGCATGTGCTGGAGCGGCAGGCACCGGCGCAGTTGCTGGTGAGGTTGGAGCAAGAAGCTGATGGGGTGTGGCAGGAGGCCGAGCGGGTGTTTCTGGTGGCTGATGATTGGCCGCATCTGCTCGATGTCTGATGTTGTCTGTGTTGGCCCCTTCGCGGGTAAACCCGCTCCCACAGGTACTGCACAGGCCTCTGGCTCAGCGCTGTGCCTGTGGGAGCGGGCAAGCCCGCGAAGAGGCCGGTGCAGACAACACAATTTTCACAGACCTGGCGCAAAGATTTGTTCCCCGTAGCCATTACAGTACTACCTGAGCGCCAGCAAGAGCGCCATTCCGACCTGATGACGAGGACCGATCATGGTTTCATCCACCCCCGCGACCCATTACACGCGCCTGTCCATTGCCCTGCACTGGCTGATGCTGGTACTGCTGGCCGCTGTCTATGCCCTTATCGAACTGCGTGGCCTGTTCCCCAAGGACAGTGTCGAGCGCAACCTGATGAAGGATCTGCACTTCATGCTCGGGCTCAGCGTGTTCGTGCTGGTCTGGCTGCGCCTGGCCATGCGCCTGAGCAGCCCGACCCCGCCCATCGTGCCCAAGCCAGCGGCCTGGCAGACAGGCCTTTCGCACCTGATGCACCTGGCGTTGTACCTGCTGATGATCATCCTGCCGCTGGCCGGCTGGCTTATCCTCAGCGCCGCCGACAAACCGGTGCCGTTCTTCGGCCTGGAGCTGCCGCACCTGATCGGCCCGAACCCGGACCAGGCCAAGTTCTTCAAAGGCTGGCATGAAAGCATCGGCACTTGGGGATACTGGCTGATCGGCCTGCATGCGCTGGCCGGGCTGTATCACCACTATGTGCAGCGCGACAACACACTGCTGCGCATGCTGCCTTACAAGTAACCGCGCCGGCCCTGCAGGCCGCCGGTGTGCACCACGATCAGGCGGGTGCCGGGCGCGAACAGCCCGGCACCCACCTGCTCTCGCAGGGCCAGCAGCGCCTTGCCAGTGTACAGGGCTTCGAGCGGCACGCCGGTGTGTCGCTCGCAGTCGGCGATGAACGCCAGCAGCTCATCATCGAATTTGCCAAAACCGCCACGGCAGGCGTCGTGCAACTGGTAGCCATGCGCGCCGGCCAGTGTCGCTACCGCCTCCGCCACACCATGATCCCTGGGTACAGCCAATGCGCCATGCACGACATGTGCGCCCGCCTCGGCCATTACCAGGCCGGCCAGGGTAGTCCCCGTTCCGGCGGCCAGCCACCAGGCGTCGTAGCCCGACCAGCCCAGTGCCGCGATTTGCCCGCGCGCCTGCTGCATGAGCAGCGCGCAGCCCTGTGCACCGGCCAGCCCGCCACCCCCTTCGGGGATGCAGTGCCAGCCCGGATAGCGTGCCTGCCAAGGCGCCCAGAAACCCGCTTCGTTTCGCGCGCGATAACCGCCATAGCCCAGCCAGTGCAGTTCCATGTCCAGTGCCTGCAGGTCACGCACGGTTGGCGTGTCCTGGGCGTGGCCGCGCAGCAGGCCGGCGGTGGCAAAGCCGAAGCGCTTGCCGGCGGCGGCCAGGGCGTGCAGGTGATTGGAATGGTTGCCGCCGAGGCTGATCAGGCCCGGTGCGTTGCTGGCCGTGGCGTGCTGCAGGTGATGGCGCAGCTTGAACCACTTGTTGCCGCTGATCAGCGGGTCGATCAGGTCCAGGCGCAGGATCGCAGCTTCGACCTTGGCGGTTTCCAGCCAAGGCAGGGTCAGAGGGCGCAGGGGGGCTTGGGGAAGGTCGAGGAGCATGCTGCGAGTTTACCAGTGAAATCCCGGGGGCGCTTTGCGCCCCCTGTGGGAGCGGGTTCACCCGCGAACACCGGCGCAGCCGGTGCCATGCACCGCGNNGGGCCGCACAGCGGCCCCGGCAACCTCAGAGCTCAGCCGCCAGTCTCGAACCCTGGTTGATCGCCCGCTTGGCATCCAGCTCCGCCGCCACATCGGCCCCACCAATCAGGTGCACCGACTGCCCCGCCGCCACCAGCCCGTCCTGCAGTTCGCGCAGCGGCTCCTGCCCGGCACAGATGACCACGTTGTCCACCGCCAGCACCTGCGGCTCGCCATCAGCCACGCGAATGTGCAGGCCGGCATCGTCGATGCCCAGGTACTCGACGCTGTTGAGCATCTGCACCCGCTTGTTCTTCAACCCGGTACGGTGAATCCAGCCGGTGGTCTTGCCCAGGCCGTCACCCACCTTGGATTTCTTGCGCTGCAACAGGTACACCTGCCGCGCAGGGGCATGCGGCTCGGCCTTGATCCCGGCCACGCCACCACGCGCCTGCAGATGGGTGTCGATGCCCCACTCCTTCCAGAACGCCTCGAGGTCCTGGCTGGTGGCAACGCCCTGATGCACCAGGTACTCGGAAACGTCGAAACCGATACCACCCGCGCCAATCACCGCGACAGCCTTGCCCACCGGCTTGCGCTCGAGCAGCACGTCCAGGTAGCTGAGCACCTTGGCATGCTCGACACCGGGGATGGCCGGCGTGCGCGGAGCGATGCCGGTGGCCAGGATGATTTCGTCATAGCCACCGTCCACCAGGGACTGCACATTGACCCGGGTGTTCAGGCGCAGGTCCACGCCCGTGCTTTTGACCTTGTTGCGGAAGTAACGCAAGGTTTCATGGAACTCTTCCTTTCCCGGCACCCGCTTGGCCACATTGAACTGCCCGCCGATCTCGCTGGCAGCATCGAACAGGGTCACCGCGTGGCCGCGCTCGGCCGCTACCGTGGCTGCCGCCAGGCCGGCCGGGCCAGCACCGACCACGGCAATGCGCTTCACGGCGCGCACGGGCAGGTAGTTGAGCTCGGTCTCGTGGCAGGCGCGCGGGTTGACCAGGCAACTGGTCAGCTTGCCGCCGAAGGTATGGTCCAGGCAGGCCTGGTTGCAGCCGATGCAGGTGTTGATCTCGTCGCCGCGGCCAGCAGCGGCCTTGTTGACGAAGTCCGGGTCGGCCAGGAACGGCCGGGCCATCGAGACCATGTCGGCATCACCCTCGGCCAGCACCGCCTCGGCCACTTCCGGGGTGTTGATACGATTGGTGGTGATCAGCGGAATGTTCACCACGCCACGCAGCTTGGCGGTGACCTTGCTGAACGCCGCGCGCGGCACCTTGGTGGCAATGGTCGGGATACGCGCTTCGTGCCAGCCGATGCCGGTGTTGATCAGGGTCGCGCCGGCGTGCTCGATGGCCTTGGCCAGCAGCTCGATCTCGTCCCAGCTGCTGCCGCCCTCGACCAGGTCGAGCATCGACAGGCGGAAGATGATGATGAAGTTCGGCCCTACCGCGCCGCGCACCCGGCTGACGATTTCCACCGCCAGGCGCATGCGGTTTTCATAGCTGCCGCCCCAGCGGTCGGTGCGATGGTTGGTGTGGGCGGCGAGGAACTGGTTGATGAAGTAGCCTTCCGACCCCATGATCTCGACGCCGTCGTAACCGGCGCGCTGGGCCAGCACCGCGCAATTGACGAAGTCGGCGATCTGCTTCTCGATACCCGCCTCGTCCAGCTCCCTGGGCTTGAACGGGTTGATCGGCGCCTGGATCGCGCTGGGCGCCACTTGGCGTGGGCTGTAGGCATAGCGCCCGGCATGCAGGATCTGCAGACAGATCTTGCCACCGGCGGCGTGCACAGCCTCGGTGACGACGCGGTGCTTGTCGGCCTCCTCCTCGGTGCTGAGCTTGGCCGCCCCGGAATACACCCCACCCTCATCATTGGGCGCGATGCCGCCGGTGACCATCAGGCCGACGCCACCGCGAGCGCGCTCGGCAAAGTACGCCGCCATGCGCTCGAAGCCGCCCGGGCGCTCTTCGAGGCCGGTGTGCATCGAGCCCATCAGGGTGCGGTTGCGCAAGGTGGTGAAGCCCAGGTCCAGCGGGGCAAGCAGGTGCGGGTAGCGTTCGGCGGCCATGGAAAGGTCCCCAGATGGCGTATTCACGGGATGCGGGTGCCGCACCGGCCGGTGGGCCCCGTCGTTTGTCTGCCTGCGACATTAAACAGCCGTTTGAAGGGGCTCAATGATCGAAACTGACAAGTTATTGATCCTGGCGCACAGCGAAACCTGCCGCGAACTCGCAAATCCTCGGCCCACAGTTTCTATGTGCGGGTGACAAGATGTTGGTAACCGGCAGCACGGGTGAAATCGGCAAGATGCCAGAGACTCCCGTTCGCTCCCCAGGTGCCATCGGCGATGTCGACCAGCTGTATCGAAGTCATCAACATCCTCCCGTCATCCTTCCCGACGCATTGTTCGATGGCCTGGTGCAGGCCCTGCACGTAGTCCTTGCGCATCTGTTCATCGAGCACGCCGGCAGGCACCTTTACCATGACGATGCAGGGAATGGCGTGGGCGTGCATGTTCACCCCGCCACATAGCCAATCACCGCCCCGCACCTCCTCGATGAGCACCCAGCACAGGCTGCGCTGCGGCAGAGCGTCACCTATGTGCTCATGCGCGATTGCTGCCTCGCTGACGCGCTTCAACAGATGCTCGCGTTGCTGCTCGTTGAAAGCCCCGGTCGGTACCTTGATCAGGATATTGGGCATTGCTGAGACCTTTGTGATGAGTTGAAGCGCCATTAGGCCTGGCGCTCCTCTTACGCAAAAGTGTCGGATCCGTCCTCTTTCGAGCATAATCCGACAATGCACGATTTCACCATTCTGGTCATACCGGGGGCATTCGCCGCTAGCGTAGCCTCCACCCTGGATATCCTCGCCACCGCAGCAACCGTTAGCGAGCGACTCGGCCTGGCCGCACCACGCTGGCGGGTTTGCGGCCCGCAACCGGGAGCGGTAGCGCTGGGCCATGGCCTGCAACTGCATGTGCAACCGATCGAACAAAGCACCGATGACCAGTCCTGCTGGGTCATACCAGGAATCGGCGTCAGTGATATCGACCAGCTCGAAAGTCGCCTCGCGGAGCCATGGACCGCTCCCTTTCTCTCTATACTGAGCGATCACATCGCCAACGGCAGGGAAATTGCCGCGTCATGCTCGGCCGTCTTTCTGCTGCATGCAGCCGGGCTGCTGGACGGCAGAAGGGTAACCACCTCCTGGTGGCTGGCACCGCACCTGCAGAGGCTCGCACCCGGCTGCCGCGTCGACCCGGACTTCATGGTGCTGGCCGATCATCCACTGACTACGGCAGGAGCTGCCTTCGCGCAAACCGACCTGATGCTGCACCTGCTTCGTCGGCGCCTGTCACCTGCAATCGCCGACGCGGTGGGCAAGGCACTGCTGCTCGACCGCAGGCAACTGCAGTCGCCTTTCGTCATCCCTGCCGTACTGGTGCAAGGTAATGCACTGATCTCGCGCCTGATCGCAGAGATCGAGAAGTCACTGCCTGAACTTGCGAGCGTCAAGACACTGGCCGCAAACGTCGGCATGTCCGAGCGGACCCTGGCGCGCCATGTGCACAAGGCAACGGGGCACTCCACCCGGCAGCTCATTCAGCGGGTGCAGTTGCACAAGGCCCGAGCGCTGCTCGAGTCCGGCGAACATTCCGTCGAGGCGATCTCGGCGCTGGTCGGCTACCAGGACCCGACGGCTCTCCGGCGCCTGATGCGCCGCTTGCTCAACGCCACCCCGCGACAATTGCGCCAGCGCTGACTCAGGGGCTGCCTGCCCCATGCCCTCAAGGTGACGTCACGACCACCACGTAATGGCCCTGGGTCAGTGGCTCGCCACGCCCATCGACCAGTCTGTAGGCCTGATCCACCGTGTGCCCCCGGTCGACGCGTACCGCCTTCGCCGGCAGCGCCTGGCCATCCACGCCCTGAACGCCAATGACACTGTCACGCGCCAGCGCCGGGCAGTTATCCATGCGCCAGCCCGCATCGCCGACGGTGGTCGTGCAAGACGGCTCGATGATGCTGCCGGTGAAGTGCAGCATGCCCGAGGCGACGACGGCGCCTGCCTGGGCCTGGCCGACCAAGGCCAGGCAAATTGCGACACTCATTGCGAATCGCTTGCCGCTCATGATTGCCACTCCCCAATACCCAAGGTTGAGCCTATCGGATGGGCGGTGGCCTGCCTGGCTACGCGCGTGAGGCCGTTCACAAAGCAGGAAAATAAACCACACGGCCGTTTAAGAAACGTCTCAAAGCCGGCGGCGGTGCAACTGTCTAGGATGGCCAGGCCCCTCCCAGCCAACCTCACCGGAGCCCTTCCCAACCATGTCGCGATTGCTTCACACCCTCTCGCGCCCGGCCATGGCGGCACTCATCCTGATGTGCCTGGCGCCTACCGCCTGGGCCCAGCTCAAGATCGAAGGCACGCGCCTGATCTACCAGGGCTCGGACAAGGAAGCGAGCATCAATGTGGTCAATCGCAGTGGCCTCGACACGGTCATGCAAAGCTGGGTCAGCAGCCCCGACGAGGGCGGCGATGCCCCCTTCGCGATTGTTCAGCCATTAACCTTGATCCCTCCCAACGGCCAGCAGATGCTGCGGGTGCTGTACGCCGGCCAGGGCCTGCCTGAGGACAGGGAATCGCTGTTCTGGCTGAACATTCTCGAGATCCCGCGCAAACCCGAACAGGCAGATACCCTGCAGTTCGCCATCCGCCAGCGCTTGAAGCTGTTCTACCGCCCTGCCGGCCTGCCAGGCTCGGCCAGCAAGGCGGTCAATGGTCTGGAATGGCGCACGCGTCTGCCTGGCAGGATCGAAGTCAGCAATCCGAGCGCCTTCCATGTCTCGCTGGTCGACCTGCAGCTCGACAGCCCTGGGCAGTCGCACCCGCTTGCGGACTATGTCCTCCTGCGCCCGGGGGAGTCGCTCAGTCTCGAAACGCCCTCGCCCCTGCCAGTGCAGAGTCGCGTGGCGTTCAGCGAGCTGACCGACATCGGCCTGCAGAAGCGACACCACGTCGCGCTGCCGTGAACACACTGCCACAGGATAGCCACCCCATGACCCTGATCCGCAAACACCTGCTGGGCCTGCTCTTTGTCGCCGCCAGCTGCCCCGCCACCAGCTACGCGCTGTCCTGCAAGCTGGACCCGTCCAAGGCGTCGACGCTCAAGGAGGCCCTGGGCACCGCGCTGGCGGTACCGGCCGACGCCCCCGACGGCACGATCATCTGGGAATCGTCGCCACACTCGGTTCCGGTCATCTGTGCCGATGACTATGAAACCGGCGTCAAGGAAGATATCTATTTCTATGTCAACCCGGCCAAGGCCAATATCGGCAAGGGCATACGGGTGGGGATACGCTATGGGTCCCAGACCATCACCCAGACCTCGGGCGCCATCACCACCGGCTACAACTCGCTTCATGGTTGCAACTGGGCGAATTGCGCGGGTTGGGACAAGGCCCGGTTCACCCTGACCTTCACCGTGTTCATTGAAAAATACGGCGCAACGCCAACCAACGGGCAAGCAAGCACGTTGAGCGAATACCGGGTGTTCCAGCTGGACGGCAAGGGCGGCCTCAACCCCAGGCCCGACAGCAACCTCAACTATGTCGTCACCGGCATGAACAACATCCGCTTCGTGCCTTGCTCTCCCGAGTTGACCATCTTGCCGTCAGTGATCAGCTTCCGCCGTGCCTTGGTCAGCTCGGCACAGGTCGGCCAGGTTGCCAGTTCGGCCAGTTTCAGCCTCGATCTGGTCAGGTCCTGCGACACGCCCTACACCGTCGATGCCCGCTTCACCCCGGTTGCCGGCAGCGCCAGTGTCATCGACAAGCTGCTGGTGCCCGGCAACAACAGCTCCGTCGGGATCGCCCTGACCCAGCAGGACAGCAACCAGCCGGTGCCTTTCGACACCTGGTTCAAGCTGGCCGACCTGACCGTGCCGGGCTTGATCCGCAACGAGTTCCGCGCCGACCTGATCTGGCGATCGTCCCCCATCCCCGGTACGTTCGAAGCCATGGCGCTAGTGGACCTGTATTACAAGTAAGCCCTCGGCCAAACGGCCTTTAAGGTTCGTCTGATGTCCAGTTGCCAGCGGCCTGCCTAAATTCGCGGGATGCGACTCAAAGCCTATCTGCAACAGATCAACCCCCTTCTCTCCGACCCCGAGGCGGCGCGCCGCCTGCTTCGGCTACTGGCGGTCGTGCTATCGGCCGGAATTCTCGGCGCGGCCTACAATTTCCTGTCCTTTACCTTCAACACCGACATCGCCCGGCGCCATGGAACCATGAGCAGCGCAATCGCCGAGGCCCATACTTTCTTCACCAACCGCGAGGCACTGCTGGAAAGCCTGAGCCTCGCGGCCGTGCGTCAGGCGGTTCCGGGTGTCACCGCACCGCCCGTGGCACCACACGAGGAAGTGCACCTGCAACTGGGCAGCCAGCTGGACAAGCGCTGGAGCCTGTGGCTGACCCAGCGCATGTGTGCCTACCTCAAGGCCCGGCAGGTCAACCTGCTCTACGTCGACGCAGGGGCTCAGGGCTCCATGCGCTGGCTCTACAACAGCGACGCCCAGGCCTCGCCACCTTCGCCTGCCTTGCTTGAGCAGCTGCGCGATGCGGGGCACCGGCCCACAGCCCCCCGGGAACTGTGGCTGGCCGACCAGGACGCGCCCCGCTCGCGCCTGTTCATCTTCCTGCGCCTTGACGAGCGCGACCCCGATTCTGGCTGGCTGGGCCTGGAGATCGACAGCCAGGCGGTGTCGCCATCACTCGAGGATGCCAGCGCAGGTGAATTCATGATGTTCAACGCTGACGGCATGCTGGTATTCACCAACAGCCCGAACCCGACACTGAAGCGCTCGCGCCCCCAACCCTCGGGTGACAACTTCTTCGGCTTCGCCGGCGCGGGGTTCTTGCCCGAATACCTGGTCATCAGCAAGCCATTGATGTCCTCGGACTGGCAACTGGTCTATGCCATCGACCTGTCCGCCATCCTTGCCGGCCTGTGGCAGCAACTGCTCGGTGCCCTGTTGTTCTGCGTGATCAGCATCACCTTGATAAGGGTGCTGATCCGGCGTTTCGACCAGCGCTTGTTCACCCCCACGGTCGAACGCATCCGCGCGCTGGTGGAAAGCGAGATGTTCAGCCGGGACGTCATCGAAACCGCCCCCGTCGCCCTGTGCGTGCTGCGTCGCAGCGATGGGCAGGTTGTGCTGGAGAACCACCTGGCCCAGCAATGGCTGGGCCAGGACCAGGCTCGCGACGCACGCAGTGCGCGATGGATCGAGCAGGCCTTCGAGCGGCACGAAGGCCAGTGCAGCGACTATTTCGAGAGCGCCGAAGGGCGCCACCTGTACCTGAGCTGCTCGCCAACCCGCTACAAGGGCGAGCAGGTTCTGCTTTGCGCGTTCAGCGACATCAGCGCACGCAAGCAGATCGAGGCCGCGCTGGAGGACGCCCGGCGCGCGGCAGACACGGCCAACGAAGCGAAAACCCAGTTCCTGGCCACCATGAGCCACGAAATCCGAACACCGCTGTACGGCGTGCTGGGCACCCTCGAGCTGCTGTCTCGCACCGTGCTCGACGCCCAGCAGCGCGATTACCTGCGGGCCATCGAAGGGTCCTCGTCAACCCTGCTGCAGTTGATCTGCGACGTGCTGGACGTGTCCAAGATCGAGGCCGGTCAACTGGCCCTTGAACTCAGCGAGTTCAGTGCCCCGGACCTGGTCCGCGAGGTAATCCAGGGTTACAGCGCGGCAGCCGGGAGCAAGGGGTTGCAGCTCTACAGCTGCCTGGACCCGCGCCTGCCGGAGCACCTGATCGGCGACGTCAACCGCATCCGCCAGATTCTCAACAACCTGTTGAGCAATGCGGTCAAGTTCACCGATTGCGGGCGCGTGGTGCTGCGCGCCAGGTTGCTCAACCGCGATGGAGAGCGCTCCTGCCTGTTGTGGCAGGTCTCGGACACCGGCAAGGGCATCGCCGAACAGGACCAGCCATTCATCTTCGACCCCTTTTACCAGACCGAAGGCCATACCCAGGTCATTCCCGGCACCGGGCTGGGGCTGCCGATCTGCCAGCGCCTGACGCAATTGATGAACGGCCAGCTGCGCCTGGTCAGTGAGCTGGGCCTGGGCAGCAGCTTCAGTCTGACCCTGCCCCTGGAAGTCGCCTCAGGCCGCGCCGGCACCCCGTTCAACCTGCTGGCCGAACGCATTCATGTGGTATCGCCGGTACATGAACTGGCCGAAGCCATCAGTGGCTGGCTATGCCGCTGGGGCGCACGCGCCCAGGTCGGCGCCCCGCCACCGGGCAGCGCCATGGCCGGCGAACTGCTGGTCGAGCTGCATCCAGGCAACGTCGAGCGCCGGCTGGTCGCCGAATGGCCCGGCCCAAGCATCCTGGCCAGCGCCCAGGACTGCTGGGAGGCGCGGCACGAGGCTGGCCATTGGCAGGTCAACCTCAACGACCTGGGTGCTCTGCACCATGCCGTCGGCCAGGCTCAGGGCTTGCGTCGTCCCATGGGCCAGGCCGTGCCGGCCCCTTTGACCGAGCGGCTCGGGTTGCGCGTGCTGGTTGCCGAGGACAACGTCATCAACCAGTTGATCCTGCGCGACCAGCTCGAGGAGCTCGGCTGCAGCGTAGCCTTGACCAGCAATGGCGAGCAGGCCCTGCAAGCCTGGCAACGCGAGCATTTCGACCTGCTGCTGACCGACGTCAACATGCCCGGCATGAACGGCTACGAACTGGCCCGAGCCCTACGCCAGCTGGGCTGTACCCAACCCATAGTCGGCGCCACCGCCAACGCCCTGCGCGGCGAGGAAGATCTGTGCCTGGCCGCCGGCATGGATCGCTGCCTGATCAAGCCCTTCAACCTGCAAGCCCTGCTCAACTGCCTGGCCCCGTATCGAGGTAGCCGTCTTGAAGCCCTTTAACATCCTGATTGTCGAAGACCATCCGTTTCAGCATATGTACCTGCAACACCTGTTCAGCGAACTTGGCAGCTTCAACCTGGTAGCGGCCCGGGATGGCCAGGAAGCACTGGAGCGCTTGCGCCAGCATGAAGTCGACCTGGTCCTGACCGACCTGCTGATGCCCGGCATGGACGGTGTGCAGTTCATCCAGCACCTCGCCGGCCTACGCCACAAACCGGGCCTGGCGATCATGAGTGCGGCCTCGCGGCGTATGCTCATGGCGGCGAGCCTGGTGGCCAAGAACCTCGGCGTGGATGTGCTCGGGCTGATCTCCAAGCCAGTCGAGCCCGCCGCGTTGCGCAGCCTGATCGACCAATTGCAGTTGCACCATCAGGCTCCGGCCCGGGAGGCACCGACCATACCCGAGTTCGATCGCCAGACCTTGGTCGAGGCCTTGAACAACCGGGCCTTTCAGGCCTGGTTCCAACCCAAGAAGTCCTTGCACAACGGCCGCATCGTCGCCGCCGAGGCCCTGGTGCGCTGGATGCATCCGGAGCAAGGCGTGTTGCTGCCAGGCACCTTCCTGCCGGCGCTCAACGCCTTCGGCCTGGAGGAAAGGCTACTGTGGGTGATGCTCAAGCAAGCCATGGATGCCCAGGCGCGGTGGCGTGACCGGGGCTATGACATTCCGGTCTCGATCAACCTGCCGACCCACCTGCTCAACAGCCATGACCTGGCCGACCGGCTGCTGGAATTCGTCCTGCACCATCAAGGCGTACCTGGCAAGCTCTGCTTCGAACTGATGGAATGCTCCATTCCCGAAGAGTTAAGCAACTTCTATGCGGGCGCCTGCCGCTTGCGCATGAAAGGTTTCGGCCTGTCCCAGGACGACTTCGGCAAGGGCTACAGCTCCTACATGAGCCTGGTCTCGACGCCCTTCACCGAACTGAAGATCGACCGGGCGCTGGTGCAGCGTTGCGATGAAAGCGAGAGCCTGGCTTCGGCCCTGGCCAGCATCGTCGCCCTGGGCCGCAAGCTCGGGCTCACCGTGGTGGCCGAAGGGGTCGAGACGCCCCAGGAGCTCGAGATGCTACGCAAGGTCGACTGTAACCAGGTGCAGGGCTTTTTGATCTCCCATGCCGTGTCGGCGGAACAATTCCAACGCCTGCTGCACAGCGACGGTCCGCCGTCGGCCTTTTGACCTGCTGTAACTCAGGGCGCCGGCAGGGCATCAAAGGTAACATCTACTGGGTATCGATGCCCCCACGGCCTTCCGGATCCTTGCATGAATCAGTACAACGCCCTGCTGGAAAACCTGGCCCGCAGCTCTCTGCGCCTGAACAAAGGCATGACCGTACTGCTGGGCCTGGCACTGCTGCTGGCCGGTTTCAGCTTCTGGTCGATCGAGCGCCTGATCGACGAACAAAGCGACACGGTCAGCATCCATTTCGCCCGTCTGATGGAGAATATCCAGGAGCAGGAAACCTTCCTCGAAGCCCTCGTGGAACGCAGCGCCAAAGGGGAGCTGTTCGACTACCCACGCGCGCTCGAGCCGGTGCTGGCGCCGCTGCCCGAGGAAGGGCCGGACATCTACAAGGGCCAGGTCTTTCCATTTTCCATGCCGTTCAGCCTCAAGCTCGATCGACGTAACCTCGCCGGCAGCGAAGAGTCGAGCATTTTCACCCAAGGGGCGAACCTGGCCAGCTTCTACAGCATGTTCTGGTCGGCGTCCCCCTACCGCTCGCCGCAGGTGTTCCTGTTCTCGCCGGATGCCCGTTATGACATCACGGTTCCCGCCGCAGGACGCGGGCGGGGCAAGGTCGAGGAAGAACCGTTCATCGAAGTGATCAGGCAAGTCATGGCGCGCCAGCCTCAGGGCAAGGACTGGAGCCCAGGCACCAGGATCATCTGGCGCAGCTATGTCGAGCAGCCGGACCAGGCCTCCCCGCCGCGCGTGCTGGCCTACGCCAACATCACCCTGCCCCCGGCCAAGGCCGACGACCAACGCACGCAAGTGGCGTCGCTGGTGGATCTGGCCCAGATCGACGATTTCGAACGCATCATGGACTGGACCGTGTATGACCACTTCAATCTCATCGCCCCGTCCGGCGAGGTACTGATCGGTGCACCCACGCTCCTGGAGGGTATGCACGAAGGCCTCAACATCAAGGCCGAAGGCCTGGTGTTCCGCCTCCACGAGCAGGCCAACGGAGGCTGGAGTGCTGTCTACACCGTGACCTACCGGCACTTCTTCCGTTACGCGTTCTGGTCGCTGGCCAGCATCGCCGCTACCTTCCTGGTGCTCATCGGGATGGGCCGGGTGGCCATCCGCTGGTATCAACGCCAGGTCATCCTGCCCGCGCGCGCAGCCCACGAGGCCATCGCCGAGAGCGAGGCCTTCAGCCGGGTGGTCATCGATACCGCCCCGACCGGCCTGTGCGTGGTCCGCAGCACCGACCACGAAGTGCTACTGGAGAACCAGCGGGCGCAGCAGTGGCAGGGCACCCGAGAACTGGTCAGCACCCTCGCCTCGACAGTGGGCAGCTCCAGCAGTGGCGAGCACTACCTGCAGGTCGAAGGCCGCCACCTGCAGATCGGTTTCGTATCGACCCGCTACCACGGCGAAGACGTGCGTCTTTACGCATTCAACGACGTTACCCGTCATGTCGAGGACGCCCAGGCGCTCGACGAGGCCCGGCGCGCGGCCGACGCAGCCAACACCGCCAAGACACTGTTCCTGGCGACCATGAGCCACGAGATCCGTACCCCGCTGTACGGCGTGCTTGGCACCCTCGAACTGCTCGGCCTGACGCAGCTGGATGCCCGGCAGCAAGGCTACCTGCACACCATCCAGCGCTCCTCGGCAACCCTGTTCCAGCTGATCAGCGACGTGCTCGACGTGACCAAGATCGAATCCGGGCAGATGGCGCTCGAACCCGTGACGTTCTGCCCGCTGGAGATGCTCGAGGACACCGTGCGCACCTATCGCGCCTTCGCCGAGCGCAAGGGCCTGTTGCTCTATGCCTGCCATGACGCCCGCCTGCCAGCTCAGGTGGTGGGCGACCCGATACGCATCCGCCAGATTCTCAATAACCTGCTGAGCAACGCCATCAAGTTCACCGACACCGGCCGGGTGGTGCTGCGCACCCGTGTGCTGGCACTCGACGACACCCACGTCAGCCTGCAATGGCAGGTTGCAGACAGCGGCATCGGTATCTCCCAGGCGCAGCAGGCCAGGCTCTTCGAGCTCTTCTACCAGGTCGTCGACGCTTCCAGCGAGGGTGGTGCGGGCCTGGGCCTGCCGATCTGCGGCTGGCTGGCCGACATGATGGGTGGCCAGATCAAGGTGGTCAGCGAGCCGGGCCTGGGCAGCAGCTTTTCCCTCAACCTCAGCCTGCCGCTGGCCCAAGGGGATCTGAGTGACTGCCCGACCGTGATGCCCGACCCGACCCCGGTATATGTGCGTGCGCCAATACCGGAGCTTGCCCAGCATGGCGTCGACTGGCTGCAGCGCCTGGGCATCGCCGCGACCCTTACGATTCCGCCCCTGGAGAAGGACAACCACCAAGCCCTGCTGGTGGACCTGCTCGACTGCCCGGATGCTGCCAACTGGCATGGCCAGCGGATCTGCGCCAGCAGCGACGGCCCGGCCCCCGGCGCGTTCATCGACGGCTGCTGGCGGGTGGACCTGCATGACGTGCGTGCCATCGCCCAGGTCATCGCCCTGGTGCGCCAGGGCGGGGTGCCCAATGGCCAGGCCTCAGCGCAGCAGCAACGTGCCGCCCTGCGCCTGCATGTGCTGGTGGCCGAGGACAATCCGATCAACCAGGCGATCCTGCAGGAGCAGCTCGAGGCGCTGGGCTGCACCACGGTCGTCGCGGCCAATGGCGAACAGGCCATGCAACGCTGGCAGCCAGGCCTGTTCGACCTGGTCCTGACCGACGTGAACATGCCATTGATGAATGGCTACGAACTGGCCAGGACCCTGCGCCGGCACGACACCCGGTTGCCGATCATCGGCGTCACTGCCAATGCACTGCGAGAAGAGGGCCAGCGCTGCCTCGAGGTGGGCATGAATGCCTGGATGGTCAAACCGTTGAGCCTGCAGACCTTGCGCAGCCATCTGGTCCGCATGTGCCGGCCAGTGCTGGCCGAGGGGCCCAGCCAAGCGCAAGCGGACGACCGCAGCACCCTGCTCCCCGACGCCACCATCGATACCGTGCAAGTGTCCGCGGCCATGCGCGAACTGTTCATCACCACAATGCGCGAGGACATGCAGCGGTTGCGCCTGGCCCTTGAGCAACGCGACCACCGTCGCCTTGGCGAGCGCCTGCACAGCATCGCCGGCGCCCTGGGCGCTGTGCAGGCCAGGGGCCTGGCCGAGCAGTGCTGCGCACTGGAGGACGCGCTGGCCAGCTCGCCGCTCGACACGGCCATGACCGATAAACTGCGGGAGGTGCTGAACAGGCTGTCGGCAATACTCGAAACACTTGCATAGAATCAACTTCAGTGCTGATAACGCCTGAAGACAACCCTCCCATCCGCACCGGCTAACGGGTCGTCATTTATGGAAAAACTCAAGGTCATCATCGCCGACGATCACCCCATCGTACTGCTCGGCGTCCGGGAACTGGTCGAACGCGACCCACGCTTTTGCGTGGTTGGCGAAGCTGTCTGCTCGCAAGGGCTGATCGAACTGCTCGAACGCCAACCCGTGGACATGGTCATCTCCGACTACAACATGCCGGCAGACTCACCCTACGGTGACGGCCTGAAACTTATCGATTATCTCAAGCGTCACTATCCCGCTGTCCGCATCCTCGTGCTGACCATGATTTCCAACCCGCTGATCCTTACACGGCTACAGGAACTGGGCGTGGACGGTGTCATTCAGAAAAGCCAGTTGCACGGCGAAATCGAAAAGGCCCTCAATGCCGTCGCCCGCAACAGCACCTACCGGGCGCCGGAGCCGGCGAGGCACTCGGTGGTCGCCTGTAATACAGCCATCGATCAACGGGTGGAAAACCTGTCACCCAAGGAATTTGAAATACTGCGCCTGTTTGTGGCCGGCCAAAGTGTCAGTGAAATTGCCCGCAGCCAGCACCGAAGTACCAAGACCATTAGTGCGCAGAAAGTTTCAGCCATGCGAAAACTTGAAGTGAACAGCGATCAGGAATTATTGGCCTATTGCCTGGCGAGCCATATCTTCAATTAACTGGCGAGCGCTATTGATCGGCCATTAAGATTCGTCTGATGGGCCAGGGAAACCACCTGACTTATTGTGAGCGTGCATTTAGTTGCAGCACTTACTCACTTTCATGTGGACATCAATATGAATAAATTCTCCCTGGCCGCACTGACCCTCTCGCTTATCACTGCTTCGGCCGGCGTTCTGGCCGCCGATCCCACCGGGCCAGTAAAAGGTGGCAGCGGCAAGATTTCCTTTACCGGCGTGATCAACAATGACGCCTGCTCGGTCGACGGCGCCAACGCCGACCGCGTGATCGCCGTGGATATGGGTACCGTCTCGATCAAAGACATGGGCACCGCCGAGAACCCAACGGCAGGCCGCGTGACCGGCAAGGACTTCAACCTCAACGTCAACTGCAACGTCGGCACCAAGGTGGCGATGGTCTTCGATGCCAATAGCGGAGGCTCGGGCCTGGTGACCGGCAAGAAGGTCCTGGCCCTGACCAAGGGCACCGGCACTGCAGCCAACGTCGGTATCGCCCTGCTCGACCCCAACGGCAACCTGATCGACCTGAGCTCGGCCGCCACCGCCAAGATCCAGAGCGAGGTGCATGGCACCGGCGCCGAGGGCGGCGACGCTACCCTGAGCTTCTCTGCAGCCTACGTGACCACCGGCGCCGCCGGCACCGCCACCGCCGGTCGCGGTGATGCCACCCTGCCGTTCATCCTGCAGTACGAGTAATCACTTCGCAGCTTCTCCATGCGCGAGGCTGATCAGCCTCGCCACTTCTTCGTCCCGCAAGGTACCCAACCATGTTGCGTCGTTCTCTGTATCCCGTTCTCGGGTTGCTGGGCATGCTCGTCGCCGCCCAGGCAACTGCCAGCATCTCCCTGAGCGCCACCCGCGTCGTGTTTGACGGTGCTCACAAGGAAGCCAATGTCATCGTGCGCAACGGCAATCAGGAAGTCCTGGTGCAGTCGTGGGTTGATGCCGGCGACAGCGCGCAGGCGCCGTTCGCCATCACCCCTCCGTTGGCCAGAGTATTGCCCAAGCAGGAACAACTACTGCGCATTCTCTATGAAGGCCAGGGTCTGCCGACCGATCGCGAATCCGTGGTCTGGCTGAATGTCCAGGAAATCCCGCAAGCCAGTACCAAGGCCAATACCTTGCAGTTGGCAGTGCGCCAACGCATCAAGATTTTCTTCCGCCCGGCCAACTTGCCCGGTAATGCCCTGCTGGCACCGGAACAACTGGTCTGGCAATTGACCCAGCACGCCGGGAAGGCCCAACTGACCGTGAACAACCCAGGCCTGTATCACGTGTCGATGGCCGACATCGAACTCAAACGCGGAAAACAGACCGTGTTCAGCGCCGATTCGAGCATGATCGCCCCCGGCGAACAAAAGACATTCAGCTCGGCACTTTCCCTGCCGGACGGCCCGCTGACGCTCACGTTCAAGAGCATCAACGACTATGGCGCCCAGCATGGATATTCCGTGCTGCTGACCCCTGCCCAGCCGGGTAGTGCCAAGCCTGCCGAACCCGCCATCACCTTGTGAAAACGTAGCGCCCACCTCGCGCGCCCCGGTCGCGTGCGGCCTCCCCGTGCCCAGCCCGCGCCGGGACATGAATTAGGTTCCTAGTATGTCTCTGTCCATCGCCCCCCGCTCCGTAGACGGTGCCGATGCAGGCGCGCGCGCGCTCCATGGCGGCACGCCTCCTTCAGCCTGGAAGCTCAACGCCCTGTCATTGGTGCTCTGCTGCGCGCTGCCCGGCCTCTCGACGGCGCAGGACGATCCCCAGCTGCTGGGCTTCAACACCACCTTCCTGCAGGGTGCGCAATCGGCGGTCGACCTGCAGTTACTGCTGTCGGCCAGCAGCGTGCTGCCGGGCAATTATCGGGTAGACCTGTACAGCAACGAGGTACTGGTGGGCCGGCGCGACATCGATTTCAACCGCAACCTCCAGACCGGGCGCGTGGAACCGTGCCTGACCCTGGAACTGCTCGAGCAGTTGGGTATAGACATGGACAAGCTCAAGGCACAGGGGCGCCTGGATACCGCGCAGGCCTGCCACGACCTGCCGACGCTGATCGACCAGGCCAGCCTGAGCTATGACTCGGGTCACCTGCGCCTGTCCGCCAGCATCCCGCAGGTCGCCATGAAGCGCGGTCTGCGCGGCTACGTCGACCCGCAACTGTGGGACGCAGGGGTGCCTGCGGCGTTCATCAACTACCAATTCAACACCAGCCGCAGCGCCGGTGATGCCGACACCCGCATCAACAACAACCTGAGCCTGCGCAACGGCATCAACCTGGGCGGCTGGCGCTTGCGCAACGAGTCAAACTTCAGCAGCGGCACCGGGCGGCCGGACAGCTTCAAGAGCAACCGCAGCTACGTGCAGCACGACGTAACTGCACTCAAGGGCCAGTTCAGCGCCGGCGACATCTTCAGCGACAGCGACCTGTTCGACAGCGTGCGCTACCGGGGCCTGAAGCTGGCTTCGGACGAAGGCATGCGCGCCGACAGCGAGCGCGGGTACGCGCCGGTGGTGCGGGGCGTGGCCCAGACCAGCGCCAGAGTCGAGATCCGCCAGAACAGCTACCTGCTCTACACTGCCAACGTACCGCCCGGCCCGTTCGAGATCAGCGACATTTACCCCAGCGGCTCCAACGGCGACCTGGAAATCACCATCATCGAGGCCGACGGCCGCCGACGGGTCAGCGTGCAGGCGTTCTCCAGTCTGCCGCTCATGGTCCGTGGCGGCCAGGTCAAGTACAGCCTGTCCGCCGGACGCTACAACAGCAACACCGAAGGCCTGGCCACGCCGCAGATGCTCAGCACGATGTTGGCCTACGGCCTCACCAACACCGTGACCGGCGTCGTTGGCCTGCAAGCCACCGACGACTACAAGGCGCTGGCCGTGGGCAGCGGCCTGAACACGCTGCTGGGCGCCTTTTCGCTCGATGTCACCCATTCCTCGAGCAAAGCCCAGGGCCAGACCACCCAGGGCAACAGCCTGCGGGCGCTATACGCCAAGACATTCACCGGCACCGACACCAACTTCACCTTGGCCGCCTACCGCTATTCAACCGAGGGCTTCCGCACCCTCACCCAGCATATCGAGGACCTGAGCACCGACGCGATCAAGCGCAGCGGCAACTCCAAGACCCGCACCGACCTGACCATCAACCAGAGCCTGGGCCGCGACCGCGCACTCGGCAGCCTGTATCTGACGGCCACCGACCAGCGCTACTGGAACCGCGGCGGTTCGCAGAGCCTGTCCGCCGGCTACAGCAACAACTGGGGCGATATCTCCTACAACCTTGACGTCAGCCGCACCAAGGAGCTGGGAACCTCAGGCCCTTCGGGGCAGGATACCCAGTTCAACCTGTCGGTGTCGTTCCCGATCGGCAGCCGCGACCGTGCACCGCGGGCGTTCGTCACCGCCAGCACGCAGAAGGGCAACGACACCACCCAGGCCGGCATCAACGGCTACCTGTCGGAGAGCAGTGACACCTTCTACTCGATCCAGGGTGGTCACAGCCGCACCAGTGGCAGCTCGGCCTCGGCCAACCTGAACACCCGCACCTCGGTCGCCGACATCAGCCTGGGCTATAGCCAGGGGCGCGGCTACGACTCGCAGAACCTGAACGTTGCCGGCGCCGTGGTTGCCCACCAAGGCGGCATCAACCTCGGCCAGACGCTCAGCGAAACCTTCGCCCTGGCCGAAGTGCCGGGTGTGAAGGGTGCGAAGATCAGCAGTTTCAGCGGAGTGGAAACCGGGCGCAATGGCTATGCGGTGATCCCCAACGCTCAGCCCTACAGGGTCAACTGGGTCAGCCTGGACACCCGCGACCTGGGGGGCGACATCGAAATCGAAAACGCCACCCAACAGCTGGTGCCTCGCCGCGGCGCCGTGGTGCTTGCCCGCTACACCGGCAAGAGTGGGCGCCGGGTACAATTTGAACTGCTCGACGAGCACGGCCAGTCGATACCGTTCGGCGCCTCCGTCGAGGACGCCGAAGGCAAGCAGCTGGCGATTTCCGACCCGAGCGGCAAGGCGTTGGTGCTGCTCGAACAGGACCAGGGTAGCCTGACAATCAAATGGGGTGAGCACCAGTGCGCAGCGCCTTTCAGCCTGCCAGAACGGGACAAGGCGGTTAACTACGAACGCCAGCGCCTGATGTGTCGGCCGTGACACCAGGTCTTGTCAGCAGAGAATACTCATAAGCACCCGGTAGCTTTGGTATGATCAAACACGATTATGCAAAAGCAGTGCACCAAGGATTCCAAAGCTGATGAATAAGGCCGCACTTTGCCCTTGATGCCCTGCATGGCCAGTTCATTTTTAGGTAAAAGCTGAAGTTTGATGCGAAAACTCCTGGCAAGCACCCTGGCACTGGTGATGGCCGCCGCACTGTGTGGCTACGGTTTCTGGACCCAGCAGCGCCCGGAAGGCCACTATCTGTCCGACCTGCGCATCGAACTGGCGCTGAACCATGGCGTGCCGGGCGAGCACGGCAACCTGCTTGGCGTCGAACCGCTGCTGTTCCCGGGCGACTACCAGAACCTGCAGCGCCTGCACCGCAAGCTCGCGGCCTACCTGGAGCAAGCCCGCACCCAAGGGCTGGTAGGCCCGCGCACGGTGGTGGTGCTACCGGAGCACATCGGCACCTGGCTGTGGGCACGCGGGGAAAAGAACGAGCTGTACCAGGTCACGCAAAGCCGCGAAGCCCTGCAATGGCTGGAGCTGAGCAACCCGCTGCGCTATGGCCTGGCCATGCTCGGTGCCGACGGCGACGACTGGCGCGCCGACGCGCACCTGCGCATGAAGGCCGAGCAGATGGCCGCGGACTACCAGCAACTGTTCGGCGGCCTGGCCAAGGAATTCAATGTCACCTTGGTGGCTGGCTCCATCGTGCTACCCGCCCCTTATGTGAAACAGGGCGTGCTGCATGCCGGCAGCGGCCCGCTGTTCAACAGCAGCGTGGTATTTGCCGGCGACGGCTCGTTGCTGGGCCAGCCGCAACGCCAGCAGTTCCCCGACAGCGAAATGCGCCGTTATGTGCACGATGGCCGCCAGCACCCGCTGCAGGTATTGCAAACCCCTGCCGGGCGCCTGGGCGTGCTGGTGGGCAGTGACAGCTGGTACCCGGAAAACCACCAGCAACTGGCACAACAGGCGGTACAACTGATCGCCAACCCGGTATTCCTCAGCGGCAAGGGCAGCTGGCAAGCGCCCTGGCGCGGCAATCGCCACCAGGATGCCAGCGCCGGGCTGGCCTTGCAGCGCGGCGAAGTCAGCGAACAAGCCGCCTGGCAACGCCTGACCGAAGCTGCCGGGGCCGGCGTCAGCAGCATGAGCGTGTTCATGCGTGGGCAGTTCTGGGAACAGGGCAGCGACGGCCAGGGCTTTGCCCACCACGCGGGTGAATTGCTGGCGGGTACCCCCAGCCCTGGCGCCCGCCTGCTGAACCTGTGGCTGTAAGCCCATGGCCCGCCCCCGCGTGCGCCTGGGCGACCTGTCGGTTGGTTTTGTCCAGCCGCTGACCGAGGCCCTGCGCGAACTGGGCCATGACCCCGAGCCGCTGCTGCGCCGCTATGGCCTGGATGCGGCGCGCCTGGGCGAAGCTGGCGCGCGCTTGTCGATTCCGCGCTACATGCACCTGGGTCACGCTGCCATCGAGCTGTGTGGCGAGGCCGCACTGGGCTTGCACATGGGGCGCCTGAGCCGCCTGGCGCATGCCGGCCTGGCCGGGGTCACCGCCGCCCAGGCGCCGACCCTGGGCGAGGCGGCACGCACCCTGTTGCGCTTCGAGCCACTGTACGCCGCCAACTACCGCGGCCACTCCAGTTTTCAGGAAGATGCCCAAGGCGCCTGGCTCCGCTTCTACTCCATCAGCCCATACAACGCCTACAACCGATTCGTGGTGGATTCGCTACTCGCCGGCTGGCTGGCCCAGCTTGCCGACCTTGCCGGTACACCGGTGCAGGCCGAACGCCTGGATATCGAGTTTGCCGCGCCCGCCTATGCCGCGCGCTACCAGCCCTTGTCCAGCACGCCCGTGCAGTTCGCGGCCGACGGCAACCAGCTGCGCCTGAGCCGCGCCACGCTGCAGCTGGCCAACCCCAGGCACTGCCCAAGCACCTGGCAGCACCTGCTGCAGCTGTGCGAGGCGGAAATGCTGCAGCGCACGCGGGTGCGCAGCCTGGGTGAGCGCATCACCCACCTGCTGGGGCCGTTGCTTAATGGCGGCCGTGAACCGGACCTGGAAGAAGTGGCGCTGCACCTGCAACTGCCGACCTGGACCTTGCGCCGCAAACTGGCCGAGGAAGGCACGCGCTATCGTGACCTGCTCAGCGAAACACGGCGCGACCTGGCCGAGACCTACATCCGCGATACGGAGCTGGCCTTTGGCGAGATTGCCTATCTGCTGGGGTTTGCCTCGGCCGAGGCCTTCCAGCGCGCCTTCAAGCGCTGGACGGGCCTCACACCGGGGGAGTTTCGCCGCAGCCAGCGGCGGGTGGGCTAGAGCTCGGTAGCGTCGTCAGCCGGTTCCGGAGTGTCCAGTTCATAAGCCTGGAATTCGAGAAGTTCTTCCTGGTATTCGTCCATCGCCCTGCGTCCTCTCATCTCATGATCTTTATCAGTGTCGCCTTCAACCTAAGCAGGTGGAGTGACGGAATGATGACAAGCTTATGAGTGGTTAACGTAGCAGGTGTTCAGGAAGTTTTCGCCAGGTGTCTGTAACAAGGAATGTGTCCGGCCTGTACCAGCCGCTCCCACAGGATCTCCACAGGCTCTGAAACTTGCGCATTACCTGTGGGAGCGGGCAAGCCCGCGAAGGGGCCGGTACAAGCTAAAAATCAGAGAGCGGGCGATGCAGCCTCGGCAGGCTGGGCTTCCTGCTGGACCTCGATTGGCGCCGACTCCGCTGGCGGCGCCACCGGCTGCGAGCCCTGGCTGTCGTCCGCCACCGGTGCGGCTACCGCCTCGCTGGTCGGGGCAACGGCGGACGGAGCTGGCGCCGCGTCAACCAAAGGCGCCGCTACCGGGGCCGGTGCCACCGCAGCCTGCTCCGGTAACCCCAGGGCAGCCGCCGGCGCTTCGGCCTTCGGCGCGGGCTCCTCGACCTTGGCCTTGCTCTCCTGCGTCGGCTTGGGCTTTGGCAGGTAGCTCTCCACCAGGGCGAAATAGCGGTCATAGAACTGCGCCGCCGTCACCGTCTCGCTGGCCACCTTGACCATCGAGTCGTCGCTGGAGCCGATCGGCATCGACACCGACCCCAGTACACCCACGCCCAGGCTGGCGGAGGTGTTGGACTTTTTCAGGGCGTAGCGGTCCTGCAAGGCGTTGGCGAACATGGTCGAGCGCTGCGCGTCGCTCACATCGGGTGCACAGGTGACGTTGAAGCTGATCTGCAGGTGGTTCTCGCTGTTCTGCTGGAAGCTCTTGTTGCCTACCACCTGGTTGGCACCGCTGCTGGTGATGATGTAGCCCTGGCTGAGCAAGGCACGCCGGGCGGCCTCGCAGGAGCCGGCATCGCTCACCGGGAAGCTGCGCGAGAAGGTACCCGAGTCATCGAAGTTCTCGTGCTCGTAGACAGCAGCTTTTTTCGAGGAACAACCGGCCACGCCCGCCAGCACCAGGGCCAGCCCGAGCGCACCAAAGACGGAAGATCTGGTCATTGCGAATTCCGGGTAAGTCGAGAAAGTGCCTATTGTGCAACACAGCAGGCAGGCACAGGAACCGTTGATCGGTGAAGAGTCTGTCAGGTTCGTGTAAATCCGGGTCAAGGGCGGCAATTGCCAGGCGCAAAAACGAAAAAAGCGACCCTAAGGTCGCTTTCCCGTGGCTTCGAGGCGTTCAAGGGGCCTCGAGGCGAAGATGGCGCAGCGGACGG
>NZ_JAMBDI010000031.1:166687-166864 GCF_036858055.1 Pseudomonas sp. SF2
ACTGAACTACCGCTGCGTATCATTCAGGCTTGCGCCCGATTGAAACCTGGGTCTACCCTTCCGGCGCGGCGGCCTCAGGACAGGCACAAAAAAAGCGATAACATGATCGCTTATCTTGTGTTTGCTTCAAGGTGTTCATGGGACCTTGAAACGAAGATGGCGCAGCGGACGGGACTC
>NZ_JAMBDI010000032.1:0-37484 GCF_036858055.1 Pseudomonas sp. SF2
CCCGCGAAGCAGGCAACGCGGTGCCTGGCACCGGCTTCGCATACCTGCCTACTCCGTCGCCTCGGCCACGCCCTGGTCTTCACCCAGGAACCCGCCGCTCTGGTGCTGCCACAACCGCGCATAAGTGCCATTCTTCGCCAGCAGTTGCGCATGGGTGCCTTGCTCGATGATGCGCCCTTCATCCATCACGATCAGCCGGTCCATGGCAGCAATCGTCGACAACCGGTGGGCGATGGCGATGACGGTCTTGCCTTGCATCATTTCATCCAGGCTCTCCTGGATGGCCACTTCCACTTCCGAGTCCAGCGCACTGGTGGCTTCGTCCAGCAGCAGGATCGGCGCGTTCTTCAGCATCACCCGGGCAATCGCGATGCGCTGGCGCTGACCACCAGACAACTTGATGCCGCGCTCACCCACCAGGGTGTCGTAACCGATGTTGCCCTGGCGGTCGCTGAGCTGGCTGATGAAGCCATCGGCCTGGGCGTTGGCCGCAGCGGCGCGGATCTGCGCCTCGGTCGCATCGGGGCGGCCATAGGCGATGTTGTCGCGAATCGAACGGTGCAGCAGCGAGGTGTCCTGGGTGACCATGCCGATGGCGCCGCGCAGACTGTCCTGAGTGACCTTGGCCACGTTCTGCCCGTCGATGCGGATTTCACCACGGTCCACGTCGTAGAAGCGCAGTAGCAGGTTGATCAAGGTGGACTTGCCGGCGCCGGAGCGGCCGACCAGGCCGACTTTTTCGCCCGGGCGGATGTGCAGGCTCAGGTCGTTGAGCACCTGACGCTCGCCGTTGTAGTTGAAGCTGACCTTGTCAAAACTCACCGCGCCCCCCGTGGTTACCAGCTCCACAGCATCCGGCGCATCCTTTACCTTGGGGCCGCGGGTGAGGGTGGCCATGCCGTCCTGCACGGTGCCGATGTTTTCGAACAGCGAGGTGATCTCCCACATGATCCAGTGCGACATGCCGTTGATACGCAAGGCCATGGCGGTGATCGCCGCCACCGCCCCGGTGCCGACCTGGCCTTGGTGCCACAACCACAACGCATAGCCGCCAGCCGCAATGATCAAGCCCACCACCAGCGCCTGGTTGACGATTTCGAACTGGCTGACCAGACGCATCTGGCGAAAACCGGTCTGCTTGAAGTCCTCCATGGCGGCGCGCGCGAAGTGCGCTTCGCGATTGGCGTGCGAGAACAATTTCACCGTGGTGATATTGGTGTAGGCGTCAGAAACCCGCCCGGTCATCGACGATCGGGCATTGGCCTGCTCCTGGCCGACCTTGCCCAGGCGTGGTACGAAATACAGCATGGCCAGGCCGAACAGCACGACCCAGGCAATGAATGGCAGCATCAGCTTCAGGGCAAAGCCACCGGCCAGGGCAATGATCGCGATGAAGTACACGCCGATCCCGGGCAGGATTTCGATGAGGGTGAACAACACATCGCGTACTGCCAGTGCCGTCTGCATCACCTTGGTGGTGACCCGGCCGGAAAACTCGTCAGAGAAGAACGACAAGCTCTGGCGCAGCATCAGCCGGTGAAAGTCCCAGCGCAGTCGCAGCGGCAAGTTGATCGCCAGTACCTGATGTTGAACCATGGTACGCAGCGCCACCAGTCCGATGCTGACCAGCAGGACGATGCCGATGCCCCACAGCACTCGCTTTTCTTCAGGGCCAACGGCGCCGCCGGCTTGCCATGCCGCGAGCAGGTCGACCACCTGGCCGAGGAAGGCAAACAGCCAGGCTTCGTAGATCGAGACCCCGGCACTGAGCAATGCCAGTGCCAGGATGTAGCCACGGGCGCCGCGGGTACAGGCCCACATGAAGCGCAACAGGCCCATCGGCGGCGGTGGCACCTCGTCGGGTGGGAAGGGGTCGAGCCAGCGCTCAAAGATACGAAGCATGCTTGTCTCCGGAAAATCCGTTTTCGCTTAGCCGGTAACCATAACGCACAGCGAGGCATTCGCCTGTCGACAAGCCGGGCGTGGGCTGCAAAGCAGCCCTGGTCAAACCGGCAAACCTTAACTGACTGACACTGGCCCTACGGCGGTTGTTAACAAAACTTTGCAATTTATTACATTTCTGCTTTATCTCGTTTTTCCTATGTGCTGTAGAATTGACGTTTTAGGCTGTCTCTCATCTATTTGTCGTTTTTTTGACGTATGTCATGATGCCCCAGTTGCAGATGAGCTACCGTTGCCTTCCAAACCGTTCAATCTAATTTTGCAGAGCCAGTGTTTTGACGAATGGAATGCCGTTGTTGGCTGTTTCCGGCTTAGGCGCCGAAAGCAGTCAGCTTCATGTACAAGGACTGTATTGGTTGGCCTGTGACAGCACAGAAGACGCCACCTTGCTATGCCGCCAGGTGCTCGGGGGGCTGCTCAAGCCCGTTCGGGCAGCCTTGGTCGCCGATGCGCAAGCCATGGGTGACGTGCTGGGTGCGCTCGATGCCGCGCAGGGCCCTGCCGAACTGGCGCTGTACGAAGCCGACCCGCAAGCCGTCCAGCACCTGGTCGATGACCTGCCGCGTATCGACGCTGCCGGGCGTGTGCTGGTGCTGCTGGCGTCCGCCGACGCCTGGGGTACCGGCAACGTTGAACGCTGGTGCAATACGCTGCGCCCGGTGTTGTTGGCCGAGGCCGCGCTATTGCTGGTCATCAGTAGCGACCAGAGCGCCGGGTTGGTAGAGCGCCTGCGCGTGTTCAACCAGAGTGTCGATGGGCTGGCCCAGGTGTACCGCGGCAAAGGCGGGGTACGCTACCTGCAGCATTTCTGGAGCAACCCGCTCGGCAAAACCGGTACGCGTGATGTGGAACTTACGCGGCTTGACGCGGGCTTTGCCGCTGCCGGGGCGCCGCAGGCACCCAGCGACACCGGTGGCGACGAGCTGTTGTGCCTGGCCCAGCGCCCGGTGCTGGAAGGTGCGCCAGCCTTCTCCGAGCACTGGCAGGTCTGCGAGAGCCTTGAGGAACTGGGCGCCAAAGCCAGCCGGGCGGTTTCCGCCACGGTCATCTTTGCCATGGATGGCGGGCAGCGGCTGGATAGCCTGGCGCGCCAGCTGCACCGCTTGCGCCAGTTGCGTGGCAGTGCTCTGAAGCTGGTGGTGCGCGAGATGGCGCCGACCCTGCGCTACCAGGACGAACAGCTGTTGCTGGCCTGCGGGGCCAGCCAGATCGTGTCGTTCGGTGCCAGCCTGTCTCGCTTCCTGACCATGGTCGAGAGCATCCAGGGATACCTCTGGCGCCGGCACCTGCCAAGCGATTTCGATGCCTTGCTCGCACGCCTGCGGCCGCTGGCCATTTGCGGGCTGGTGGCGCCGAGCGCGTTCGCCGAAGCCGTGCAGACCATGTGGCACGGGGTGCGCAACGGCGAAATCGTCCACCAGTTGCTGGTGTTGCGCCCGGCCCCTGGCCTGACCCCGCTGCAAGCTTGCTCGCGTACGGTGTTTCGCCGCGACGGTGACATCGCCTGCGTGGTGGGCGAAGTGCTGTTCCTGTTCCTGTTCGCCTGCCGCTCCGAAGGCGTCGAACAAGCGCTTGACCACATCTTCCAGTTGTCGTGGAAAGAGCTGTTCATCAGCCAGGAGATGCTTGCCGGTGTCGATAGCCTGGCCAGCCCTGCCTTCCTCGACGACAGTGTGCCACGGCCACCCCGGCTCGACGCGGCAGCGCACCTGTCTGCCCAGGCACGGCCGGCCCTGGCGCCGCGCCGGGTTGCCTTGGGCAAGCGGGGTACCGCATGAACTTCGTGCAACTGCTGCAAGTGATCGGCATTACGGCGCTGGTCACCTTGGCGCTGGCCCTGCTGCTGTTGCGCCTGCGTGCCACGCTGCGCGACTGGCTGCGCCGCCGCCTTCCACCCCGTTACCTGAAACCGCGGGGTGTACGCCACCGCGCTGCACGCCAGGAACCCCGTAATGACTAATACATCCGCCACGTTCCCGGTACTGGCCCGCTGGCCTGGGCTGGGAGGGTGGAACCTCTATTTCCTGGCCAAGTTCCTGCTGGTCGCCCTTGGCATGCTCGACTTCCAGGCGCTGCCGAACCTGCTGTTCGCCGCGTTTCTACTGGTGCCGTTGCCGGGCAAGTGGCTGCGTATTGCGCGGCAGCTGGCCGCAGTACCGATTGGCATCGCGTTGTTCTACCAGGACACCTGGCTGCCGCCCTTCAGCCGCCTGCTGGCGCAGCCGGGGGTGTTCGATTTTTCGTGGGACTACCTGCTCGAACTGCTCGGCCGGTTCATCAACTGGAACCTGCTGGGTGCGCTGGCGTTGTTGCTGGTGGGCTACCTGTACCTGCGCCATTGGCTGCGGCTGAGTACCCTGAGCCTGCTGGGTCTGGCGTGGTTGGCCGTTGGCGGCCTGCCATCGCTGGGGTTCAACGCGGGCCAGGCACCTGGCGCCGCGGCTGCCAGCCCCGCCGAGCAGGCGCAGGCCACCGCGGTTGCCGACAACGCCACGCTCGACAGCTGGCTCGAGCGGTTCTTCGCCAGCGAGCGTGAACGTGTGACAGCATTCCCGGCCATGAAGGCCGATGAGCAGCCGTTTGACCTGCTGGTAATCAACATCTGTTCGCTGGCCTGGGATGACCTGTCCGCCGTCGGGCTGCGAGACAACCCGCTGTTCTCGCGCCTGGACGTGATCTTTGACCAGTTCAACTCGGCCACGTCCTACAGCGGGCCGGCTGCCATCCGCGTGCTGCGTGCCAGCTGCGGGCAGTCGTCCCACGCCAGCCTTTACCAGGCCGCCCCGGAGCAATGCCTGTTGTTCCAGAACCTGGCCAGGCTCGGCTTCCAGAGCAACACCTTGCTCAACCACAGCGGCCGCTTCGACAACTTCATCGGCGACATCACCCAGCAGCACATGCCACAACCTGGCCTGCGCAACACCGACTTCCCGCGGGCACTGGTCGGCTTCGACGGCTCGCCGATCGCCAGCGACCTCGAGGTGTTGCGCCGCTGGTGGGGGCAGCGCCAAGGCGCGTCGGCCGAGCATGTGTCGCTGTTCTACAACAGCATCAGCCTGCATGACGGCAACCGTATCGTCACCGCCGACGGCGGTACCCGTGTGGCCGATTACACCACCCGCGCCACCCGCCTGTTCGGCGAGCTGGGCAGCTTCCTCGATGAACTGGAGCGCAGCGGCCGTCGCGTGGTCGTGGCCTTTGTCCCGGAACATGGCGCCGCGCTGCATGGCGACCGCATGCAGCTGTCGGGCATGCGTGAAATCCCCACACCGTCGATTACCCATGTGCCGGTGGGCCTGAAGTTCATCGGCATGGGCCAGCCTGCCCGCAGCGAGCCGCTGCATGTTTCGGCACCCACCAGCTACCTGGCGCTGTCCGAGCTGATCTCGCGCGTGTATGCGGGCCTGGGCGAGCAGCAGGTGCTGGATGTGCCCAGCCTGTTGAGCGACCTGCCGACCACCGAACCGGTCGCGGAAACCGCAGGTGCGCAGGTACTGAACTACCAGGGGCGCGCCTACATGCGCCTGCAAGGCCAGCCCGACTGGCAGCCTATCCCGAAGGAGCGCCCATGATCACTGGCAAGGCAGATCCTGCCGACCGCAGCGACGATATCGCCCAGTTGCGCCAGCACCTGGACATGCCGGACCTGAACTATCAGGACATCTCTTTGCTGGTGGGTGTCCAGCAGGCCCTGCAGCGCTGGCCGCTGCTGGGCGAAAGCTGCCGGGCCAGCGCCCAGGGCACGTTGTACACGACGGCGCCGCGGCGTGAGGTGCTGTCGCCATGACCAGCCTGGCGTTGCACGGGGTGCGCGGTGGCCTGGGGCGCAGTGCCTTGCTGGCCGCGCTGGGCTATGCGTTGCAGGGGGCAGGGGAGCGGGTCCTGCTGGTCGACCTGTGCCCAAGCAATCTGCTCGGGCTGCACTTCAACCTGCCCCTCGACATGCGCGAGGGATGGGCGCTTGCCGAGTGGGAAGGGCGGCCGTTCAGCGATGCCCTGTACGAGGTGCTCGATGGCCTGAGCCTGATGCCGTTCGGCAATCTGCCTGCCGGCACGCGGCAGCCGTTGCCCGACGCTGAAGCCTGGCGCGCTCGCCAGGCCGAGTTGGCCGAACACTTCGACTGGTTGCTGTTCGACCTGCCGCAACTGCCGGCTGATGTTGCTGGCCAAAGCATCGAGACCGACGTGCGGGTATTGGTGGCTGAGGCCGAGATGGCCAGCCATCTGCTGCTCGGGCGCCGGCCGGTCGAGCAGTACGACCTGCTGCTCGTCAACCGCTACGACCCGGCCAGCCGCTTGCAGAGCGACCTGCTGATGGTGTGGCGCGACCTGTTCCGTGATCGTTTGCCAATCCAGGTGGTGCACCGTGACGAGGCCTTTCTCGAGGCCCTGGCGTGCAAGGCACCGCTTGGCCACTACGCGCCGCAGAGCCTGGCTTGCCGGGACGTGCAGAGCCTGGCGGTGCGTTGCCTGACGAGGCGCCGGTCGTGACCCTGAACCCCTTGTCTGCCTATAGCTGGTTCAGCACGCGTGGCGCGCGGCAGCCGGTCGCCTGGCTGTTTACCCTTGGCGTGTGGCTGGCCTTCCTGTTCCTGCGTCTGGAGTCGCCCGCCTGGCAGGCTCTGTTGGCCGAGCGGCAGCGCCTGTACCCGCAACTGGCGGGCAAGCGCCCAAGCCTGGGCGACCCGCTACGCCTGCTGATCCAGAGCCTGTGGCTGCTGGTCCGGCGCCAACCGCTGCCACGCGAACCGGGGGTTGCCCGCCGAGCCTGGGGCGCGGTGCGTACGCAGCTGCGCGGCGTGCTGCAGGTGCTGCGCCACTACCGTGGCCTGCTGATCGCCCGCCTGCAGCAGCTGCCTGCGCGCTACAACGCCAGTGCTTTCAAGCAGGAGGCTTCGGCACGCTTGCGCGGCTTGAGCGTGTTCGCCCGGTGGGCGTTCTACAGCGTACTGACCCTGGGCGCCATCGGCCTGGCCGTGCTGTGCGTGACCGAACCGTTCGGCTACCTGGCGCAGCTGGTGTTCATCTTCCTGCTACTGGGCATCGCCATGCTGGTGCGGCACATTCCGGGCCGCTTCCCGACTCTGATGTTGATCGTGCTATCGACCCTCATCTCCTGCCGCTACCTGTGGTGGCGCTACACCTCGACCCTGAACTGGAACGACACCACCGGCCTGGTGTGCGGGGTGATCCTGCTGGCGGCAGAAACCTATTCATGGTTCGTGCTGATCCTGGGCTACATCCAGACCAGCTGGCCGTTGCAGCGCAAGCCGGCGAACCTGCCGGCAAATCCGGCGCACTGGCCGACCGTCGACCTGATGATCCCCACCTACAACGAAGACTTGTCGGTGGTGCGCACCACGGTGCTGGCGGCCCTTGGCCTGGACTGGCCGCGCGAGTGCCTGCGCATCTATATCCTCGACGACGGCCGGCGCGACGCGTTCCGTGCGTTCGCCGACGAAGTGGGGGTGGGCTACATCGTGCGGCCGGACAGCAAGCACGCCAAGGCCGGCAACCTCAACCATGCGCTGGGCGTGACTGACAGCGAGCTGATCGCCATTTTCGACTGCGACCACGTGCCGGTGCGTTCCTTCCTGCAAATGACCGTGGGCTGGTTCCTCAAGGACCCGAAGCTGGCGCTGGTGCAGACGCCGCACCATTTTTTCTCGCCCGACCCGTTCGAGCGCAACCTGGGCTCGTTCCGCCGTCGCCCCAATGAAGGCGAGCTGTTCTACGGCCTGATCCAGGACGGCAACGACATGTGGAACGCGGCGTTCTTCTGCGGCTCGTGTGCCGTGCTGCGACGTACCGCGCTGGAGAGCATCGGCGGCTTTGCCGTCGAAACCGTGACCGAAGATGCCCATACTGCCTTGCGCATGCACCGCCAGGGTTGGTCATCGGCCTATCTGAGCATTCCGCAGGCGGCCGGCCTGGCCACCGAGAGCCTGTCGGCGCACATCGGCCAACGCATTCGCTGGGCCCGTGGCATGGTGCAGATCTTCCGCACCGACAACCCGCTGCTCGGCCGTGGGCTGAGCCTGTTCCAGCGGGTGTGCTATGCCAACGCGATGCTGCACTTCCTGGCCGGCCTGCCAAGGCTGGTGTTCCTGACCGCGCCCCTGGCGTTCCTGTTGCTGCATGCCTACATCATCTATGCACCGGCGTTGATGATCCTGCTGTACGTGCTACCGCACATGATCCACGCCAGCCTGACCAACTCGCGCATGCAGGGCAAGTACCGGCAGACCTTCTGGGGGGAGGTGTACGAGACCGTGCTGGCCTGGTATATCGCCCGCCCGACCACGGTCGCGCTGTTCGCGCCGAAGAAGGGCAAGTTCAACGTCACCGCCAAGGGCGGCCTGATGGAGCAGGAACAGTTCGACTGGCGTATCGCCCAACCCTACCTGTGGCTGGCGGCGCTCAACGTCGCCGGCCTGGGCTTTGCCGTGTGGCGCCTGTTCACCGGCCCGGCGGCGGAAATCGGCACGGTGATCGTCAGCTCGCTGTGGGTGATCTACAACCTGCTGATCATCGGCGCCGCCGTTGCCGTTGCCGCCGAAGTGCGCCAGGTGCGCCGTGCCCACCGGGTGCAGATGCGCTTGCCGGCGGGGCTGGTGCTGGCCAGCGGTCACGCCTACCCCTGCACCCTGGTCGACTACTCCGACGGCGGTGTCGGCCTGCATTTGCACCAGGGCCTTGAGTTGAAAGCGGGGGAGCAGGTGCGCCTGCTGCTCAACCGTGGCCAGCGCGAGTTCGCCTTCCAGGCCTGTGTCACCCGTACTGTCGGGCAACACGTGGGCCTGGTGTTCCAAGACCTCAGCCAGCAACAGCGTATCGACCTGGTCCATTGCACCTTTGCCCGCGCCGATGCCTGGCTTGGCTGGAACGAGCAGCACGAGGTCGATCGCCCGCTGCGCAGCCTGGTCGACGTGCTGAAGCTGGGCGGTGTCGGTTACCTGCGCCTGGTCGAGCACCTGCCGCCATGGCTGCGGGCGTGGCTGCGCCCACTGCGCACGCTGGCGCACTGGCTGGCCAGCTACAGGCCCCGCACACCACGGCCTGTCCTTTCCATGAACCCTGTTGATCGAGACGCATGATGACTGGTTATCCCGCGCGTACCTGGGGCCTGGCGATGGCGCTGCTTGCTGCCTTGTCGCAGAGCGCCGCTGCCGCCTCCGTAGCCCCGCTTGCCGAGCCGGCCGTACCCACGGTACCGAACTGGCCGGTTGCGAAAACCTTCGAGCAGCTCGGGCATGCGTCCGACAGCCTGCTGCTGGGGGTACGCAACAGCGAGCATATCGAATTCGGCCTGCGGCGCGATCGCCTGGCCACCGACGCCAGCCTGCAGCTGGACTACACACCTTCGCCCGCACTGTTGCCGAACCTGTCGCACCTGCGCGTGTATCTCAATGACGAGTTGATGGGTGTGGTGCCAGTGGAGAAAGACCAGCTTGGCCAGCGTGTGCGCCGCCAGCTGCCACTGGACCCTAAGCTGCTCAGCGACTTCAACCGGGTTCGCCTGGAGTTCGTCGGGCATTACACCGACATCTGCGAAGACCCGGCGCACAGCGGCCTGTGGCTAAACCTGAACCGCAAGAGCCAGGTGCAGCTGCACGAACAGGCCCTGGCCCTGGACAACGACCTGGCGTACTTCCCGCTGCCGTTCTTTGACGTGCGCGACACCGGCAAGGTAACGCTGCCGGTGGTGTTCAGCGGTGTGCCGAGCCTGGGTGAGCAGCGTGCGGCGGCGATCCTGGCGTCCTACTTCGGCAGCCAGGCCGGCTGGCGCAAGGCCAGTTTCCCGGTGCTGTACAACAGCCTGCCGGCCCGTGGCGATAAACCCACGCCGAGCATCGTGTTTGCCAGCAACGACCGTCGCCCGGCCTTCCTCGCCGACCTGCAGCAGTTCCCGCCGGTCGACGGCCCGGTACTGCAAATGATCGACCACCCGGACGACCGCTTCAGCAAAGTGCTGCTGGTGCTGGGCCGCAACGACGATGACCTGGTCAAGGCCGCCTCGGCGCTGGCGGTTGGCAACAACCTGTTCCGCGGTGCCCGGGTGAAAGTCGAGCAGATGACGGCACTGCAACCGCGCCAGCCCTACGATGCGCCGAACTGGACACGCACCGATCGCCCGGTACGCTTCGCCGAGCTGCTCGATTACCCCGAGCAGCTGCAGGTCAGCGGCCTGCAACCGCGGCCGGTGACGCTGGAATTGAACCTGCCGCCCGACCTGTTCGTCTGGCGCAACCAGGGCATTCCGCTGCGTACGCTGTACCGCTACACGGCCCCGGCAGTGACCGACGAATCGCGGCTGAGCATCAGCGTCAACGACCAGTACATCACCAGCATGCCGCTGGTGGGCAATGACCGGCGCGGCGGCACACTGGAGGAAATGCGCCTGGCGGTACTGTCCGGTGACAACACCGCATTGACCGAGAAGTCGCTGGTACCGGCGTTGAAGATCGGCGACCGCAACCGCCTGCGTTTCGATTTCAGCTTTGCCAGCACCCTGGGCAGCGCCCAGCGCGACCGCTGCCAGACCTCGTTGCCGGTGGATGTGCGTGCGGCGATCGACGACAACTCGACGATCGACCTTTCCGGTTACCACCACTACATCGCCATGCCCGACCTGCGCGCATTCGCCCGCAGCGGCTTCCCGTTCAGCCGCATGGCCGACCTTTCCGAAACGCTGGTCATCATGCCGGCCAAGCCCACGACGATGCAGGTGGGTACCTTGCTCGATGCGGTCGGTGGGCTGGCCGGGCAGATCGGCTACCCGTCGCTTGGCCTGCAGCTGGTCGATGACTGGAAGCAGGCTGCAGCGGCCGACGCCGACTTGCTGCTGCTTGGCAGCCTGCCCGAGGCGCTGGGCGATGCGCCCAACCTTGGCCTGCTGCTCAGCGCCCAGCGGGACTGGCTGCTGCAAGGCCGTAGCGCGGGGCTGCCGGGCAGCCAGCGCTTCGATACTGCGCCGGTGGCCGCGAGCAGCCGTGTGGCCGTCAGCGCGCAGGCGCCGATTGCGGCCATTACCGGGCTGAAGTCGCCGTTCCACGAGCAGCGCAGCGTTGTCGCCCTGTTGGCCAACAGCGATAGCGACTATGCGTTGCTGCGCGATGTGCTCGGCGATGTGGGCAAGCTTGATGCAGTGGCCGGTTCGGTGACGCTGGTGCGCAGCAGCGGCGTCACCAGCCAGTTCGTAGGCGAGCACTACTTTGTTGGCGCGCTGCCGTGGTGGCTGCTGCTGTGGTTCCACCTGTCCGAACACCCGGTGCTGCTGGCGGCGATCGCGGCCATTTGCGTGGTGTTGTTCGCCTTCCTGTTGTGGCGGGCACTGCGCTGGGCAGGCAAGCGTCGCCTGGGTGAGGCGGGGTGATGATGCGTCGGTTGCTGGTAGGGCTGGTCACCTTGGGCCTGCCCGTTTTCGTCAACGCCGCGCCGGCCTGTCCTTGGCCCGCCTGGGACCGCTTCAAAGCTGAGCTGGTGAGCGTCGACGGTCGGGTCATCGACCCGAGCGATGAGCGCCTGATCACCACCTCGGAAGGGCAGAGCTATGCGCTGTTCTTCGCCTTGGTGGGCAATGACCGGCAAACCTTCGCGCAGGTGTTGCGCTGGACCAGCAACAACCTGGCAGAGGGCGACCTGGCCCGGCATCTGCCCGCCTGGCTGTGGGGCCGTAATGGCCAGCAGCAGTGGCAGGTACTGGATGCCAACAACGCCAGCGATGCCGACCTGTGGATTGCCTACAGCCTGCTGGAAGCCGGGCGGCTGTGGGACGAGCCGGCCTACACGCAGCTGGGCCAGCGTTTGCTGTGGCGTATCGCCGCGCAGACCGTGCGCAAGCTGCCGGGCCTCGGGCTGATGCTGCTGCCGGGGGACTACGGTTTCGAGGACGCCCGCGGCGCCCGCCTGAACCCCAGCTATTTGCCGCTGCAGTTGTTCGATCGCTTCAACCTGGTTGACCCGTTGTGGGGCGAACTGGCGGCCAACACACGGCGTTTGTGGCTGGCTTCGTCACCAAAGGGCTTTGCCCCGGACTGGCTGCTGTGGACGCCAGCCGGTGAATTGGCAGCGGACCCGCAACATGGCAGTGAAGGTGACTACGACGCCATTCGCGTCTACCTGTGGGTGGGCATGCTGGCCAAGGACGCGGCACAGCGTGCCGAGCTGGTGGCCCACTATGCCCCGATGGCGGCATTGACCGCGCGCCAGGGTCTGCCGCCAGAGCATGTGGATGCGCACAGCGGTGTTGCCAGTGGCCATGGCCCGACAGGTTTCTCTGCGGCGTTGCTGCCGTTGCTGGCGGCATCGCCGGAGCACGTCGCAGGCCTGGCGGCCCAGCGTCAGCGCTTGCGCGAGCAGCCAGTCGAAGCCAAGGCCTATTACAGCCAGGTGCTGGCGCTGTTTGGCCAGGGTTGGGACCAAGGCCGTTACCGTTTTGACCCGCACGGCCGCCTGTTGCCTGCCTGGAGCACGCCATGCAGCGAATGATTGGTGTGCTGATGCTAGCAGCGGTGACCTGCCAGGCCACCGCGCAACCCAAAGATGCCGGCGAACAGCGCCAATGGCTGTTGGACCAGGTGCGTCGCGGCGAGGCGCTGCATCGTGACGACCTGGTGCGCGACGCACTGGGGCGGCTGCAATTGCTCGAGCCGCGCAACCCGGACGTGTTGCTGGCAGCCTTGAGCCTGGCATTGCGCGAAAAGAACAGCATCGAGGCCGAGCAGTTGAGTGCCCGGATCAGTGCCATTGCGCCCGGCAGCTTGCAGGCACGCCAGGCCAGGCGTCTGCTTGAGCTGCAGCAACCGGAGCGCGCGCGGCAATTGCAGCAGGCCCACCTGCTGGCTGTCACCGGGCGCAATGAAGAGGCGCTGGCGGCCTATGAACAGCTGTTCGCTGGCGAGCCACCAAGCCTTGAACTGGCCCTGGACTACTGGCGCGTGCGCGGCAACCTGCCAGGCCAGCGCCCTGAAGCGATCAGCCAGTTGCAGCAACTGGACCGGCAGTACCCGGGCAGTGCCGGGTTGCGCCAGACCCTGGCGGGTTGGCTGTTCGCCGAAAATCGCGACCGCGAAGCCTTGGCCTTGCTCGATCAGCTGGCACGCGACCCTGGCGCACGGGATGCCGCAGCCCAGCGTGAGTTCGACTACCTGTCCGGGCAAGCGGTGAGTGCCGCCAGCGCGGCGGCCTGGCAAGCGTTTCTCCAGCGCTACCCGGCCTCACCGTTGCAGGCGCAAGCCAGCGAGACCCTGCAGCAGCAACGCAAGCTGCTGGCCGACCCATCCTGGCAGGCTGGCCAGCGGGGCATGGCATTGCTCGACAAGGGCCGTAACGCTGAAGCCGAGGCGCAGTTGCGCCGGGCGCTGCGCCAGTACCCGGACGATGCCCGCTTGCACGGCTCCCTGGGGTATGCGCTGATGCGGCAAAGCCGCTATGAGGAGGCCAATGCGGCGTTCCGGGCGGCAAGTGCCAAGGAGCAGGACACCTACTGGATCAGCCAGTGGAAGGACCTGGAGTCGTCCAGCCAGTATTGGGCCCTGCTCAACAAAGGTGAGCGGGCCCTGCAGGCGAAAGACATGCGCGGTGCGCGCGCCTTCTACCAGCAGGCACGACAGCAGCGCCCGAAAGAGGAGTATGCCTTGCTGGGCCTGGCGGATGTCTCGCTGGCCGAGGGCGATACAGCGGCCGCCGAGCGGCAATTCCTGCAGGTTCGGCGCATGGCACCGGATAACGAAAGTGCCGTGCGCGGCCTGGTGCGCGTGTATCAGGCGCAATCGCCCGACAAGGCGCGGGCGTACCTGGAGAGCCTGCCGCCTCGGCAGCAAGCGCAGTTCGCCAGCCTGCGCCGCAGCCTGGAACTCGCCCGCCTGCGCCAGCAAGGTGACCAAGCTTTGCAGCGCCAAGACTGGGCGGCGGCCAGCCAGGCGCTGGGCCAGGCCACGGCCTTGGCGCCCGACGAGCCATGGCTGGTCTACCAGTTGGCCAACAGCCTGCGCCATCTGGGGCGTACCGCCGAGGCCGACGCGGCATTCGCCAGGATCGTGCAGCGCCAGCCGGGCGATGCCTCTACCCGCTATGCCCACGGCCTGTTCCTGGAGTCCAGCGACCGCGATGCGCTGGCCCTGGACAGCCTGGGCGCCGTACCGCAGACGGCCTGGAGTGCTGACATGCATGCACTGGAGCAGCGTATACGCCGTCGCATGACCCTGGCCTCGGCGCAGCAACTGCAAGCGCAAGGCCGCACGGCTGAAGCGACCAGCCTGCTCGAGGCCAGCCTGGCGCGTGGTGAAGGCAGCACCGACGACCTGATGCTGTTGGCTGACTGGGCGGCGGCGAACGGTGAGCCTGGTAAAGCGCGCGGCTATTACCAGCGCGTGCTTGCTGCGCAGCCTGGGCAACCGCAAGCGCGCCTTGGCCTGATCGAAAGCGCGGTGGCCGAAGGCAATCTGGCACAGGCCCGGCACATGCTGGCTGTGCAGGTGCCACAACTGGCTGCTGATGACAGCAACGCCCAGCGGCGCCTGGCAGCTGTCTGGGTCGCCTTGGGCGAACACGACCAGGCGGCCAGAATGCTCGACCAGATCGCAGCGCAGCAGCCTCGCCCCGACCCCTTGTTGCGGCGTGACGCTGCCCGCCTGGTGGCGCAGGATGACCCGCAACGGGCGCTGGACCTTTACGCCGCAGCAATGGCAGATGCGCAGTTGCTCGAGCGTGCCGCCGTGTCGCCACGGGATGACCGTGCACTGACGCTGGCCAGCCGTGAGCAGGATGACGACGACTGGCTGGCACGCAGCCTGCGCAGCGACGTCGATGCACTGTATCGCCAGCGCAATACCCATGTGACGTTGATGCACGACTACGGTTGGCGCGAGGACGATGGTACGCCGGGCACATCTGAACTGAGTACCCAGTCGACCTTGCTGCATGTCGATACCCCTTGGCAGGACGGCACTGCCTTTGCGCGGGTGGAGCGCATCGGCATGGATGCGGGCTCATTCGAGCAGAACGACCAAAGGCGCTATACCCCGGACTTCGGTAGCTGCCAGTTTGTGGGCCGCACCGCTGACGGGAAGTCGCTCCCTGCGTGCGAGGGTGGTTCGCAAACGGCGGACGGTAGCGTGCTGGCGCTGGGTTGGCAGGGCAAGCGCTGGGCCTTCGACCTGGGGACCACCCAGGGCTACGCGATCAACAACTGGTTGGGGGGCGCCACGGTCAACGGTGACCTTGGCCAGGTCGGCTGGTCGCTGACCGCTTCGCGACGGCCGATGAGCAACTCGCTGTTATCCTTTGCGGGAGCACGTGACCGCCCGACGGGCGTGCGCTGGGGTGGGGTCACGGCCAATGGCGCCACGCTCGGCCTGAGCTGGGACCAGGGCGGTGATAACGGGGTCTGGGCCAGCCTGGGGCACCACTGGCTGTATGGCGAGAACGTCGCCGACAACCAGCGCACCCGGGCCATGGCCGGCTATTACCACCGCGTGGTGGAAAAAGCCGACGAGCGTGTGCGCGTGGGCCTGACGCTGATGCACTGGCGTCACGACAAGGACCTGGGTGGCTACAGCCTGGGGCAGGGCGGCTACTACAGCCCGGAGCGCTACACATCGATTGGCGTGCCGGTCAGTTATGCCTGGCGCAACTACGACTGGTCGGTGCTGCTGGAAGGCTCCGTCAGCTGGTCCCAGGCCCACAGCGGCCGCAGCCGCCTGTACCCGGACGCGCACGTCAACCGCAAGGTACTGGCGCAGTATGACGTTGACTCCAACCTCGACGCCATGAACGACGCCAGCGACAGCAGCGGGCTGGGCTACCGCCTGCGTGGGCTGTTCGAGCGGCGCCTGAGTGACCATTGGGTGTTGGGCGCCGGCTTCGACTGGCAGCACAGTGATGACTATGCGCCTAGCCATGGCATGCTCTACCTGCGCTACCTGTTCGAGCCGTGGCGGGGCAACCTGGCGCTGCCGGTGACACCGCTGGAACCCTACAGCGAGTGGCGTTGACGAAGATGTGTCACCTGTAGGAGCGGGGGCCCTGTGGGAGCGGTTAAAGCCGCTCCCGCAGGGTACGCGTATCGCTTGCGAATTCAGTTCTCTACGCGACAGCGCAGCCCCAACGGGTTTGCTATCCCGGTGTTGACACCGGGTACGCCGCCGCCCCATTATCCAGCCATATCCACGCAACGGGCTTCCCTGCATGTCCATCTCCAACCACGCCATTTCCGCTTCGGGCTTCATCGCCCAGGCAGGCGCGTGCGTTGCCGTTGCCAAGAAATCCAAGAAACAGCCGCTCATCTGACCGAGGCGCGCTGTCTCGTCAGGTGGGCTGACGAGACAGAAGGCGCCAGGTATCCCTGCCAGACCACTTCCACTCTTCGCCCTGCTGACGCTGACTTTCGGTCAACATCAGGAGTTTTTGCATGTCGAATTTCCGTGGTATCTGGGTCGCCCTCGTCACGCCATTGCGCGCCAATGAAATCGACTTTACTGGCCTGGAAAAACTGGTGAAGAAGCTGCTCGAAGAGGGTGTCACCGGTTTTGTGGTATGTGGCACCACGGGCGAAGCGGCGGCGCTGTCCAAGGCCGAGCAACTGGCCGTGCTGGACGCTGTGCTGGCCTGGGTGGAACCGGGCAGGGTGGTGATGGGCCTGTCGGGTTACAACCTGCGCGAACTGTTGGCCTTCCAGGCTGAAATCCAGCAGCGTGACATTGGCGGGCTTCTGGTCCCTGCACCGTGCTACATCCGGCCTTCGCAGGCCGGCATCGAGGCGTTCTTCAGCACCGTGGCGGATGCCGCCAGCGTGCCGGTGATCGTCTACGACATTCCCTACCGTACCGGGGTACGCATCGAGCGTGAAACCCTGCGCCGCATCGTGCGCCACCCGCGCATTGCAGCGGTGAAGGACTGCAGCGGTGATAGCGAGACCACCATGGCCCTGATCCAGGACGGCCACGCCCAGGTGCTGGCCGGTGAGGACGTTCAGATCTTCAACAACCTGTGCCTGGGCGGTGCGGGGGCCATTTCGGCTTCGGCGCATGTGCGGGCTGACCTGTACGTGCGCATGTTGCAGCAGGTCGACCATGGCGACTGGCTAGCCGCGCGAGGGACGTTCTACCAGTTGCTGCCGTGGATGAAAATGGCCTTTGCCGAGCCTAACCCGGCCGTGATCAAGGCAGCATTGCAGATGCAAGACCTGATTGCTGACGAGCTGCGCGAGCCCATGCAGGCCTGCACGGAAACCACCCGGGGCAAGCTGCAAGGCGTGCTGGACTCACTCGGCGCCTGAGGCGGCTGCAGCACGTGGCCGCAAGGGCATTTCCATCGGCTGGTAGGTCAGTCCGGCGAACTCGCCCACTTCACCTGCCAGGTTGAAACCGTAGCGCTGGTAGGCCGGCACCGAAGACAACGATGCCCTGACGGTGACGATTTCAGCCCTGGCATGCTCAAGCGCGGCGCTCATGAGGCGCGCGCCGATGCCTTGACGTTGGCACCTTGGTGCAATGAACAGCATCGCCACGTGGCGGCCTTCCTTGAGTTCGATCAACCCCGTGATGACACCGTCCACGATGCACACCAGTATCAGGTTGTCGCCCTGCATGCGCTCGGCAAACGCCAGGGGCGCGGCCACCCTGGTGAAGGTTTCGATGCCTTGTGCCGACAGCGAGGGCGCGACCGCCTGCATGAAGGCATCCAGGCACACGGCGCTGGCATGGGTGAGGTCGTCAGGGGTGAGTTTGCGTATGTGCATGGCAGTCGTCCGTGTCTGGTATTGTCCTGTTGCCAACTTTAGCCTGTTACTGGATCAAGGAGAGAGCCATGACGACTTCACCGGAAAAGATCCTTTTCCTGCCCGGCGCCTCTGGCAACGTTGCCTTCTGGCACCCGGCCGCCGCGGCGATGAGTACGCCAGCAATCGTCCGGCACCTGGGCTGGCCCGGTTTCGGCAACGTGCCAGCCAACCCGAATGTTTCCTGCCTGCAGCACCTCGCAGCCCTTGCCCTTGGCGAAGTCGACAGGCCCACGGCCTTGGTGGCGCAGTCCATGGGTGGGGTGGTTGCGGTGCTCCTTGCGCTGGAGCGCCCAGCGTTGATTACGCACCTGGTCCTGAGCGTGACTTCAGGCGGCATGGACCTTTCTGCCTTTGGTGCTGCTGACTGGCGTGCAGAATTCGAAGCGGAGAACCCCAAGCTGCCGCGCTGGTTTCTCGATGACCGCACTGATCTGACGGCGCGCCTCTGCGAGCTGCGCATGCCTGTACTGCTGTTATGGGGAGGTTCAGACCCGATCAGCCCTGTCGCTGTTGGCGAGTGCTTGATGCAGTTGATACCAAACGCCAGCCTGCAGGTGTTTGCCGATGCCGGCCATGACCTTGGCCATAGCCATGCCGAAGCGGTCGCGCGCCTGATTGACGCGCACCTTGCTTCCTGACGGTTGTTTCAAGCTGCCGTAGCCACGACCGGCCTGGCCTCGCCGATCAGGATATCCTCGAAAAACGCTCCGACCGGCTCGGTAGGGTGGCACAACTGAATCTCCAGCACCCACACCACCTCGCTCGGGACGATTTCCACCTCGGCCAGTTTGTCCTGCCCATACAGCACATGCGGGAAGTCGGCGATGCGATGCCCAGCCAGGTTGCGTTCCAGCTGCCAGCCTTTCGCCTGGGCACTGCGCTCGGCGAAGTCATACAGCTCGCGCCCGGTCAGGCCACGCCCCCAGGCCTGGCGGGTTTCGTCGAACACTTCATGCAGTGCCTTGACGCAGGCGTGGTGCAGGTCGTGCTGGCCAAACACGAAGGTGTCGCCATAGTCGCCTTCATAGCCATCCCATACCGGGCCGACATCGACCACGACGATATCCGTGGTACGTAATACGCGTTGAGGATCAATACCTTGGCGCGGCGTGCGCACGGTGTCGTCGCCAAAACGGATGTAGGTCGGGTGCCAGGTGTGCGATGCGCCCATCGCCTGCAAGGTCTGCGCGGCCATCTCCAGCGCCTGGGCAGTGGTCATCCCGACTTGTAGCTGGCTGGCGATCGCCGCCACGGCCCGTACCGACTGCTCGCGGGCCGCGAGCATGCCGTCCAGCGAGTAGCGCGGGCCGACTTTTTCCAGCACCGGGTGCAATGGGTTGGTCGTTGAAGCCTCGGGCACCAGTGCGCCGCTGGCAACGAAAGCCTCGGCGACAAAGCGATGGGGCTGCAGGCCTGCCGCGAGGCACTGCTCGCGAGCCTGGCTGATCATCGCGGCATTGCCGCAGGCATAGACCTGGGTGTCGGCCCAGCGATGGGCCTGGGCCAGCGCCACCTGCTGCACCCGCGCCTGGTCCGACAGCACCGGGTGCCAGTGAAAGTGAGCGTGTGCACGGCAGGCCTGGTCGAGAAATTCACGGTCATAGAAGTCTGCGTTCGATCTGCCGCCCCAGTACAACGTGACCTCGGCATCACCTGCCAGGGCGGTCAGCAGCAATGGCTTGATGCCGGCGTAACCTGTACCGGTGGCGAACAGCACCAGGGGGCGTTGGTCCTCATGCTGCCAGGTGCAGGCACCCACCGGCCCTTCAAGCTTCAAGGTGTCACCTGCTTGCAGGGTTGGCAGCAGGTGTTCGGTAAACAGGCCGCCACTGACCTTGCGGATGTGAAACACCAGTTGCCCCTGGTCCTGGGCGGGCAGGTTGGCGATGGAAAAACAGCGGCTGTCGCCGTTGTCGAGCCGAAAGCGTACGTACTGGCCAGCCCGTACCACCAATGGCTGTGCAGGCTGCAGCACCAGTTCGACGATATCGGCGCTCAGTTCGCGTTTGCCGCGGACCTGTGCCTGGAGTTCCAGTGCCGGGGTTTCCAGGGACCAGCCGGGAATTTCCAGACACATATCACTGCAGGCGTGGCTCTGGCACAGCAACATTTCGTCGGCTGCCAGGGGGTAGCAGGGCGCGGGCGTGTCTGCTGCCCGCTGCTTGTCCCGATACTGCCCCGACACCACCTTGACCTTGCACGATCCACAGGCGCCGCGGCGGCAGGAGAAGGGTACCGGCAGGCCGCTGGCGAGCATGGCATCGAGCAGCAACTCCTGGCTGGCGTCGAAGGTTTTGCCCGAGGGCGACAATTCAATGACATGGCGGTTTTGCATGAGCACCTCGGGGCAAATGGAGGTTCGATTGTTGCTATAGTCCAGGACCAGTAGAACCTCCAGTTTTGGTTAATTCACATGGTCCAGCTTCGCAAATGGCAGCCGCTGCTCAAGCTCGACGGGGCGCAGCCGCAGGCTTCGTACAGGCAGATTGTCGAGGGCCTGGTCGCCGCGATCACCGAGGGCCGCCTGCGCCCCGGCACGCCGTTACCCGGCACGCGGGAAATGGCGCAACTGCTGAACGTCAATCGCAAGACGGTGATCCTCGCCTACGAGGAAGCAGAGACCAAAGGCTGGCTGGAAAGCGTGCAACGCCGCGGCACCTTCGTCAGTCGGCAACTGGCAGTTGGCACCCTGCCCGAGCCCGATGCAGCGCGGCCCTTTGCCCTGGTGCTGCCAGAGGAGCCTGCCGTTGCCTACTTCACGGCCAACGAACAGGCTGCCGCGCAGCAGGATCGGCCGGGTGCGCTGTTTTTCGACAACGGCGCCTGTGACCACCGCCTGCTGCCGCAGACCGTTCTGCACCGCTATTACCGTAATGCCTTGCGCAACAGCTTCACCGCCAACACCGTGCGCCATGGCAGCGCGTGCAGCAGCCATTACCTGCGCAGCGCCTTGGCCGACATGCTGCGGCACAATCGCAGCCTGAACGTTGGCGCCGAGCATATCTGCCTGACCCAGGGCGTGCAGATGTCGCTGTACCTGGTGGCCAGCGTGCTGCTCAAGCCCGGTGACGTTGTGCTGGTCGAGCGCTTGAGCTATCCGCCCGCGTGGGAGATCTTCCGCCAGCTGGGTGCCCGGCTGGTCACCGTGGAGCTAGATGACGAGGGCTGCCGGGTCGACCAGATCGATGCACTGTGCCGGCTGCACAAGGTGCGCATGCTGTACATCACACCCCATCACCAGTTCCCGACCACGGTCAGCCTGCCTGCCGGGCGCCGGCAGCAGTTGCTGGAGCTGGCGCGGCAGCACGACTTTTGCGTGGTCGAGGAAGACTACGACCATGAGTACCACTTTGCCGGGCGGCCTTACCTGCCGCTGGCCAGCGACCGTCAGCAGCGGCATGTGATCTACATTGGTTCATTGTCCAAGTCCTTGGGCAGTACCTTCCGTTGCAGTTTCATCGTGGCGCCGGCGGAGGTGGCCGTGGTGCTCGAGCGCAGGGCGACGCTGACCCTGGGGCAGGGCGATGCGGTGATGCAGCAGATGCTGGCGGACCTGATCAATGATGGCGAGCTGAAGAAGCACTTGCGTCGGGTTGCGCGGGAGTATCGTCAGCGTCGGGAGACCCTGTTGGCTTGCTTGCGCGATGCCTTTGGCGAGCAGGTAGCTGTAAAGGCACCGGAAGGCGGGCTGGCGCTGTGGGTGAGGTTTGCCGACTCGATCGATGTGGACCAACTGGTTGGCAAAGCGCTGGCGTTGGACCTGGTGGTACGCAGTGGCCGGCAGTTTTCGCCGTTTGGTCATGCGGAAAATGCCTTGCGCCTGGGGTTTGCCTCGCTGGACATGGATGAAATCCGGCTGGCTACGCAACGTTTGGCGCAAGCGGCGAAGGCGATTGCAACATCGGCCCTGTAGGCGCAACGGTCTTGCTCAAGCTCTAAAAGCTAGCGCAGTCCCTGTGGGAACTGGCCCAGCCCTTTGGGCTGCGCTGTCGCGTAGATAACTGAAATCGCAAGCAGTCCGCGTACCCTGTGGGAGCGGCTTTAGCCGCGAAGAATCCAACGCGGTGCCATAGATCGTGTCGCCTGCTTCGCGGGTGAACCCGCTCCCACAGGTATGGTGCAGGTTTCGGGTACCCTCGGTTCCTGTGGGAGCGGGCATGCCCGCGAACACCGGCAACGCCGGTGCCATCCACCGCGTTACCTGATCAGGCTTGAGCGGGCTATTTGCGCTGCCACACCTAGCCTTGTTCGCTGACCACCCAGGGCCTGTCCGCGGCATCGATAAGCACTTCACCCAGCGCTGCGCAGGGTTGTGGTCAAGCCAGTGCGCCTGCCCAGCGAGCACCTGCTCGGCAAGCGCGGTCAGCCGCAACGGCCGTTGTGTCCAAGACAGGTCGAGCAGGCCGTAGTGGCGGAATGCATTGATGGCGGGCATGCCAACTCCTTTGGGCTCTGTCCGCCGACAAAGCATCGACTTCCTCGGCCGATGAGGATAGCCTCGGCGCAATGCTGCCGAGCAGCCAATAGAAAAATCATCGCCATGCCTGCAGGTTTTCCCGGGTTGCCCTCACTCAATGCGTTACGGGTGTTCGAAGTGGTGGCGCGTCACTTGAACTTCCGCCTGGCCGCCGAGGAGCTCGGCGTCACCCAAGCCGCTGTTGCCCAGCAGATTCGTGGGCTGGAGGCCGGTCTGGAGGTTCGCCTGTTCGAGCGTTTGCCGCGCGGCCTAGGCCTGACCGATGCCGGGCATGCCTACAGCACCAGCGTGCGCAGTGCCTTGGCGATGATCGACGAAGCCACGCGGCTGTTGCGTCCGGCGCCCTCCCATCTCACGGTCAGCGTAACGCCAACCTTTGCTTCGAAATGGCTGATCCCCAAGCTGGGGCACTTTGCCGAGCACAACCCCGAGATTGACTTGCGGGTGCTGGCCACCGACCGGCTTTCGCATTTTCATACCGATGGTGTGGACCTGGCCGTGCGTTATGGCCAGCCGCCGTTCGGTGCCGGGCTGAACGCCGAGTTGCTGATGGAGCCACCGGTGGTCGCGGTGGCGAGCCCGGCGTTGTTGGCAGACGTGGGCTGGCCTGAGGGTTTTGCCGCCTTGCAGCGCTATGTGGCATTGCACGATGCGCACAACTTCTGGCCGCAGTTCTGCGCTGCGGTGTTCCCTGGTCACCCGACGCCCACGGCGAAGACCGTGCGCTTCAACCAGACTTCGCTGGCCATCGAAGCTGCCATAGGCGGGCAGGGCATTACATTGGCCAGCCATGCCTTCGTCAGCGACGATATCGCCGCCGGCCGGCTGGTGCAGGTGTTCCCCCAGCAACTGCGGCTGGACAAGGCGTTCTACCTGGTATGGCCGCGCAAGGGGCAGCCGCCAGCGACTCTGCAAATCGTCAGGGCGTGGCTCAAGGCTCAGGCTGACGAAAGAAAAACTACTGGCTAGACGAAGTCCGGCTGCCTCCCTGCGCACCTGTGTGGCTGCTAGTGTGAATGCACTTGCAAACACAGGGTTCCATCGCCGAAGGAGGCAATATGTCTGTGCAAAAGGTAGCAATCATCACCGCCGGTGGCAGCGGCATGGGCGCAGCAGCGGCACGTCGCCTGGCTGCCGACGGCTTCAAGGTCGGCATCCTGTCGTCCTCGGGCAAGGGCGAAGCACTGGCCAAGGAGCTGGGTGGTATCGGTGTTACCGGCAGCAACCAGTCGGTCGAGGACTTGCAGCGCCTGGTGGATGCCGTGGTCGGGAAGTGGGGGCGCGTCGATGTGCTGGTCAACAGCGCCGGCCACGGCCCGCGCGCGCCGATCCTGGAGATCAGCGACGAAGACTGGCACAAGGGCATGGATACGTACCTGCTCAATGTTATCCGCCCGGCACGCCTGGTGACGCCAGTCATGCAACGGCAGAAGGGGGGAGTGATCATCAACATCTCTACCGCCTGGGCATTCGAACCCAACGAAATGTTCCCCACATCGGCGGTGTTCCGCTCGGGCCTGGCGGCGTTCAGCAAGATCTTCGCCGACACCTATGCCGTGGACAACGTGCGCATCAACAACGTATTGCCTGGCTGGATCGACAGCCTGCCGGCCACAGAGCAGCGGCGCGACAGCGTACCGCTCAGGCGCTATGGCACCAGCGAGGAAATTGCCGCCACCATTGCATTCCTGGCCAGCGACGGAGCTGCCTATATCACCGGGCAGAACATCAAGGTCGATGGTGGCCTGACGCGCAGCGTCTGACCGCCCTCAGTACGCAGCCGTCGGCAGCACGCCGTCGCCCTGGGCCTTGTGCGCGGCTTCTATCAGCTGCAGGTTGCGGCTGCGTAGTGCGTGATTGTTGCCAACACGCAGGTTGGAGCGCTGCGCCAGGGTTTCGGCCTGTTCGTACAACCCTTGCTGAAGGCGCAGGACGCCAAGGTAGTGCAGGGTTGCCGGGTTGTTCGGCTGAATGTGCAGCGCGCGCTCCAGGGTGGCTGCCGCCTGGTCCAGTTGGCCGTCGGCATACTGTTGCGAGGCGGTTTCGATCAGCACGGTCGAGGCATGGTTGCTGCGTGCCGGCGCGGAGCGCTCGCCGGCCAGTGCGCCTGGTGCCGTGATTGCGCTGAACAACAGGAGCAAGGCGGACAGAACAGGTGTGCTGGGCATCGGCGGTAGACTCGGCAGGGCTTGGGCAAGCCCCTGGCTGGAGGGCAAGGGGATGCTATCGACCGAAGTGGAGCGTTGAAGTTCCCGCTTGGGCAATTTGTTGCCTGTTCCCCGCCCTTTGCCCTGGCAACATCTGTTCGGTTACCGCCCAAAACCGCATTCCGGCGCCTCAAGCCTGCGTCAGTACCTCCGATAGCAGCACACCCACCATCGAATCATCGACCAGAAGTGGTGCCAACAAGGAGTACTGCCCGCATGCTTGCCAACCTGAAGATCCGCACCGGAATGTTCTGGGTGTTGTCGCTGTTCAGTCTGACCCTGCTGTTTTCCACCGTCAGTGCCTGGCGTGCAGCGGTGGGTAGCGACCAGCAGATCACCGAACTGGACCAGACCGCGCACCAGTCGGACCGGTTGAACAATGCGTTGCTGATGGCGATTCGCGCCAGCGCCAATGTGTCCTCGGGCTTCATCGAGCAACTGGGTGGCCATGAGGAAAGTGCCAACAAGCGCATGGCGCTGTCGGTCGAGCTGAACGACAAGAGCCAGAAGCTGGTGGACGAGTTTGTCGAAAACGCCCGCGAGCCTGTACTGCACGCACTGGCAACCGCGCTGCAGGCCACCTATGGCGAGTACGCCAAGGCAGTCGCCGGGCAGCGTGAGGCAACCCGTCAACGTTCGCTTGAGCAGTATTTCAAGGTCAACACCGACGCCGGCAACGCCATGGGCCGGTTGCAGGCGCTGCGCCAGCAACTGGTCGGCGCGTTGAGTGAGCGCGGCCAGCAGATCATGCTGGAATCCGACCGGCGCCTGGCGCGCGCGCAGCTGCTGAGCCTGGCGCTGCTGGGCGTGACGCTGTTACTGGCGGCGCTGTGCTGGGCCTTTATTGCCCAGCGCGTGCTGCACCCGCTGCGCGAAGCCGGTCGGCACTTCCAGCGCATTGCCGGCGGCGACCTGAGCGTGCCGGTGCAGGGGCAGGGCAGTAACGAGATCGGCCAGCTGTTCCATGAGCTTGAGCGCATGCAGCAGAGCCAGCGCGACACCCTGGTGCAGATCAGCAGCTGTGCCGGGCAACTGGATGCAGCCGCCACGGCGCTGAATGCGGTCACCGAGGAAAGCGCCAACAACCTGCGCCAGCAGGGCCAGGAACTGGAGCAGGCCGCCACCGCTGTCACCGAGATGACCACAGCCGTGGAGGAGGTTGCGCGCAACGCCATCACCACCTCGCAGACCACCAGCGAATCCAACCAGCTGGCAGCGCAAAGCCGCCGGCAAGTCAGCGACAACATCGACGGCACCGAGGCCATGACGCGTGAGATCCAGGCCAGCAGCGCGCATCTGGAGCAACTGGTCGGGCAGGTGCGGGATATCGGCAAGGTGCTGGAGGTGATTCGCTCGGTGTCCGAGCAAACCAACCTGCTGGCGCTCAATGCCGCCATCGAGGCAGCCCGCGCGGGCGAGGCCGGGCGCGGCTTTGCGGTGGTGGCGGATGAGGTGCGTACGCTGGCCTACCGCACGCAACAGTCGACCCAGGAAATCGAGCAGATGATCGGGCGTGTGCAGGCGGGCACCGAAGCGGCCGTGGCCTCGATGCAGACCAGTACCAGCCGCGCCCAGTCGACGCTGGACGTGACCCTGGCCTCGGGGCAGGTGCTGGAGGGGATCTACAGTGCGATCGGCGAGATCAACGAGCGTAACCTGGTGATTGCCAGCGCAGCCGAAGAGCAGGCCCAGGTGGCGCGAGAGGTGGACCGCAACCTGCTGAACATTCGCGAGCTGTCGACATCCTCGGCAGCGGGGGCGCAGCAGACCAGTGAGGCGAGCAAGGCGTTGTCGCGGTTGGTGGGGGAGATGACGGCGTTGGTGGGGCGGTTCAGGGTTTGAGGTCAGGTGGGCATCAGGCTGTTGGGGGAGCAGTTGTCTTTACAAGGGCTTCCCCAGCCGAAGGAATGCGCCATGCCCGTTCTCATAGAACTGCACATAACTCATTGAGTTAGCAGGGACCCTGTGGGAGCNNCACCGGCGCAGCCGGTGCCATGCATCGCGTCGGATGCTTCGCAGCTGAAGCCGCTCCCACAGGTTCAGCGCCGCCCTTGAGGATTGTGCAGTGCCTGCAGGAGTGGCGTGCTTTCAGTTATCGATCATGCTTCGAAGAGGAGCGCCCGGCCTTGTTGTGCTCCTTGGAGTGGGCAATGCCAGACTGGGTAGTACCACGGCCGTTGTCATCGTTGCGCAAGCTGCCATAGTGATTACCGCTCTCGCCATGGTTGCGCGTGGCCTTGCCGGCATGGTCACTCTCATAACCGGCGCCATTGCCGTTGATGCCACCCTTGCCGCCACCCTGCCCACCGCCGTTGCCACCACCTTTGGCATAGGCGGAGCCGATCGGCGAGACATTGGCAGGCAACAATGCCGTTGCGCCGAGCGCCAGGGCACAAGTAAAGACGGCTACCAGGGGTTTTTTCATGTTTGTTCGCCTCCAGAAGGCGCAGGGGGAGCTTGGGTGCGGATAGGACATGAGGTTACCCTTCAAGTTCCGCTGGGTACTGCCCCGACTGCTCAGATCTCGACCTGAGTGCCAAGCTCGATCACCCGGTTCAGCGGCAGCTGGAAGTATTTGAGGTTGCTGTTGGCATTCTTCAGCAGGAAGGCAAACAGGTGCTCCCGCCAGCGGGCCATGCCCATCTGCTTGCCTGCAATGACCGTCTCCCGGCTGAGAAAATAGGTCGTGCGCATGGGGCCGAACTCCAGGTCCGCACGCTGGCAGCGGCTTAACGCCAACGGCACGTCGGGTTCCTCCATGAAACCGAAATGCAGGTTCACGCGGAAGAAACCGTCACCAAACGCCTCGATCTCAAAGCGCTTGCCAGCGCTGACTCGTGGCTCATCCTCGAACACGACGGTCAACAGCACCACCTGCTCATGCAGTACCTGGTTATGCAGCAGGTTGTGCAGCAAGGCGTGAGGCACCGCCTCGGGCCTGGCGGACAGGAACACCGCAGTACCGCCCACGCGGTGAGGCGGCTGGGCCTTGAGGCTGTTGATGAACAGGTCCAGCGGCAGCGAACTCTCGTCCAGTCGCTCGACGATGATCCTTCGTCCGCGCTTCCAGGTGGTCATCAGGACGAACAGCGCCAGGCCCGCAATCACCGGAAATGCACCGCCCTGGAGGATCTTCGGCGCATTGGCGGCAAAATACAGGCTGTCGACCAGCAGGAACGCCAGCAGCATCGGCACTGCCAGCCAGCGTGGTGCCTTCCACAACAACAGCACCACTGCCGAGGCCAGCAGCGTGGTGATCAGCATGGTCCCGGTCACGGCTACACCATAGGCTGCCGCAAGCGCCCCGGACGACTCGAAGCCGACCACCAGCAGCACCACGCCGACCATCAGCGCCCAGTTCACCATGCCGATGTAGATCTGCCCCTGCTCCTCACTGGAGGTGTGCTGGATGAACATGCGCGGTATGTACCCCAGCTGGATGGCCTGGTGCGTCAGCGAGAACGCACCGGAGATCACGGCCTGGGACGCGATGATGGTGGCCAGGGTGGCCAGCCCGACCATGGGCAGCAGGGCCCATTCGGGCGCCAGCAGATAAAACGGGTTGCGCACTGCCTGCGGGTCGCCGAGGATCAAGGCGCCCTGGCCGAAGTAGTTCAGCACCAGGCCGGGCAGCACCAGCATGAACCAGGCCCGGGCAATGGGTTTGCGGCCGAAGTGCCCCATATCGGCGTAGAGTGCTTCGGCGCCGGTCAGGGCCAGCACCACCGCGCCCAGAATCGCCACCCCCATGCCCGGGTGCAGCAGGAAGAACTTCACCGCCCAGAGCGGATTGAGCGCCTGCAGCACTTCCGGGCGCTGGACGATGCCGTGCAGGCCCAGTGCACCCAGCACGATGAACCACAGCACCATGATCGGCCCGAAGAGGATGCCGATGCGCGCGGTGCCGTGCTTCTGGATCAGGAACAGCGCCACCAGCACCACCACCGACAGCGGCACGACCCAGTGTTCGATACCGTCGAAGGCCAGTTGCAGCCCCTCGACGGCCGATAGCACGGAAATCGCCGGCGTGATCATGCTGTCGCCGTAGAACAGCGCGGCGCCGAACAGGCCGAGCAGCACCAGCACCTTGCCCAGCCGCTGGTAGGGCGCCGCCGCCCGATGCGCCAAGGCGGTCAGGGCCATGATGCCACCCTCGCCCTGGTTGTCGGCACGCAGGATGAACAGTACGTACTTCAGCGACACCACCCACAGCAACGACCAGAACACCAGGGACAGCACGCCCAGTACACCGGCGGTATTGGCCTGCACGCCGTAGTGCCCGGCGAACACTTCCTTGAGGGTGTACAGCGGGCTGGTGCCGATGTCGCCATACACCACGCCGACAGCGGCGACGAGCATGCCGATGGGGTTGGACTTGCCGGGAAGGGATTGGTTAGCGATGACGGTGGACTGGCTCACGAAAGGCTTCTCTGGACTGGCGGGTTGAAATGCATGCCATCCTTGAGCATCGCGCGCCCAGTATTCCTTCTGGCTGTCGGCTCAGCCGTAAAAAGAGCGTAAAAAATCAGCCTGCGCCCTGCTCAGGCAGATTGTGCCGCCAGGCTGTTGCTGACGTTGCGCCCCAGCACCAGCACCGTAGCGAAACCGCAGCCCACCAGGGCCGTGGCCAGACTCAACAGTACCGAGCTGCCCAACTGGTCGACGATCCGCCCGCCGAAGAACGAACCCAGCGCAATGATCACCTGGAACATGGCGACGAACAGCGGCATGCCACGTTCGACATCCTTGGGCGCGACGACGAACATCCAGATACTGGCGCAGGCCGGGAACGCACCGAAGGCGAAGCCCCACAACCCGATCAACATTGCGGCACCGGTCATGCCGGTGGCGAAGTGGGGGAACAGGGCGGTGCTGGTGCCGATCATCAGTGCGACCAGCAGCAGAGTGTGACGTACGCTGCGGTTGGCGGCGAAACCGGCGAAGATGTTGCCGAATACCCCGGCCACACCATAGAGCAGCAGCAACGAGCCAATGGTCGGCCCATCGAAGCCGGAGCTTTGTTTGAAGAACGGGGCGACATAGGTGTACGCGGCAAAGTGCGCCAGGCCGATCAGCAACACGGCGATCAGGCCAACCCGCGCTTGTGGGTTGATGAACAGGGCCGGCAGGTCGCTGATGCGAATGGCCTTGTCCGGGTTGAGCCGCGGTAGCAACAGGATCTGCGCCAGCAGCACCGGTACGCCCAGTAGCGCGGTTACCAGGAAGGTCATGCGCCAGCCCATCAGGCCACTCAACCAGGTGCCTACCGGCACGCCCAGCACGGTGGCCAGGGTTACACCGACCATGATGATCGAGGTAGCCTGGGCTACGCCCACGCCCTTGGGCGCCAGGCGGCCGCTGAGGGCAATGGCCGTGGCCCAGAAACCGCCGATACTCACGCCCAGCAGTACGCGGCCGAACAGCAGCAGGCTGAAGTCACTGGCGTAGGCCACCACCGCGTTGGCGATGATCATGATCAGCGTCAAGCCGATCAGCAGGTAGCGACGGTCCAGGGCGCCAATGCCCACCGACAGCAATGGGGCGGCGAGGGCGGCCATGATGCCGGGCAGGGTAACCATCAGGCCGGCGTGGCCTGCACTGATGCCGAGGTCGCTGGCGACATCGTTGAGTACGCCCACCGGCAGAAACTCGCTGGTCACCAGGGCGAAGGCACCGACGGCGACGGAGAGAATGGCCAGCCACTGTTGGCTGACACTCTGTTGATCATGTTCGGGGCGGCCGCGAGGGGCCTGACTGGCACTTGGCATGGTATTGGATTCCAAGAGAGGGATGTCGCCTGAGGCAGGCGCAGGAGCGGGGGAAATGTGCTGGCGATTATAGGGGGTGGTTTTGCCGGGCCAACAGGCGGGGGGCTCGATAGTAATCATCAGCGCAATCGATGAAACGCCTTGCGCAGAGCACCCGCTGTTGGCCGGGGAGTTATGCTACAGGTTCCGCAAGCAGGTGTTGCGGAGGATGGCACGGGCTTCGCCCGTGTTCGCGGGTGAACCCGCTCCCACAGGTTTGTGTGCTGCTTGAGGCCAGAAAAGACCTGGGGACGCAACGGTCTTGCTCACAACCTGAACGCTGGCGCGATCCCTGTGGGAGCGGGTTTACCCGCGAAGCAGGCGCCGCGGTGGATAGCGCGGGCTTCGGTGGAGGACACACAAGCGTCCTCCCCATCAATCGACCCTATGGCGACACCAGCACATCGCACTGGGACTCGTTCAGCACATGCTTGGTGACGCTGCCAATCAGCAGCTCTTCAAGCGCACTTTCCCCTTGCTTGCCGACCACGATCAGGTCGCATTCCAGCGCTTGTTCCTGCTCGGCAATCTGCCAGCCAGGGTCACCGTGCACCACGATTTGCCGAGCATCGGCCACTCCGGCGATTTCGCTCAAGACTGCGAGTTGTTTCACCGCATCTTTGCGGATGACATTGCGATAGTGCGTCAGGGTGTCGTGATCGATGTTGGCGAAGCGCATGCTGCCTTCGAACGGCGCCTCGTACACATGCAGCAAAATGATCTCGGCCTGTGGGGCAATGGCTTTTGCCAGTTTGATGGCGCGCAGTGACGAAGACGAAAAATCAACTGCAACCAGCAAGGTGCGGTACGCATCGCGAGGTGCCTGCTTGACCACCAGCAAAGGGCAGGGCATGTGGTTCAGCATTTTCTGCACAGTGGAGCCCAGCAGCAGGCGCCTCGCCACGCTCTGGCCCTTTGCCCCACACACCAGCAGGTCGTTGCGTTTATCCTGCACCACGCGGGTGATCTCCGTGGTCACCGAGCCGTGCGCGACTTGCACGCCAGCGGCGATGTCGTAGCGCTGGAACAGCATTGCAGCCAGTGCGCGAATTTTTTCACCAGCGGTATCCAGTACACGCTTCAGCAGATCGTCATCAGGTGCCACCAGTTGCTTCAGGCGCTCGAAGGGGGCCGGGTTGGCAACGTATAGCAGGTCCAGTGATGCTTGTTGCGCCTTGCACAAGTGCGCAGCGCGCTCTGCCGCGTTGCGGGCAGAGGTGGACAGGTCGGTGGCTACCAGTACGTGGTTCAGCGGGCTCATGTGGGGTTCCTTATCCAAAGCCGCGCACGGTGATCGATGGCGATGCCTTGAGCACGATGCGCCTGGCGGTTGTCGATTCGTTCCTTGCTGGCAGCCATCGTCTCGCGAACCCGGCCCGGCGACTTGATGTGTGTCAAAGGAGTGAGTGACCTATCTTGAGCTGACCACTTCTGCGCACCAAATCAACGCCAGCGGGCATCGGCAACAAGTCCGCGGCTCATGATGCTCTAGGTCTTCTGTCTGGCAACACGATCAGCTGTCGTTGTGGTGTGCGCCATGCGACAGCAGCAGTTCGGCGAGCTTGTCCATGGCCGGTGTCGCCTGGCTGCCCTTGCGGGTGACCAGCTCATACGGGTCGCTGACCGAACCCATGGTCAGGGGCAGAATGCGGACCTGTTGGTTCATCGCACATTGCCGAGCCACGTCGATCGACACCAGTGCCACGAAGTCGGGGCTGTTCTGCAGCAGCGACAAGGTCGCCAGGATTGAGGTGGTCTCCACCAGGTGCAGCGGGAAGCGCAGCCCGGCATCGTGGAATTCGCGCTCGAGCTGTACCCGCATCGGCATGTTGGCCCGGTACACGATCCAGCGGCTCTCGGCCAGGTCTGCAAGGTTCAGGTTTTGCGCGTGCTTGAGCGGGTGGTCGATATTGGCAATGACCGCCAGCGTCTCGTCCTGGACAAACCGGCTGGAAAACAGCTGAGGGGTATTGCTCACGCTGGTGCGGCACAAGGCGACGTCCAGGCGACCGCTTTCGATCTGTGCCAGCAGCGACTGGCTGGTGTCTTCAATGATTTCGAACGACATCTGCGGCTGGATGCTGGCCAGCTGCGACACCGCCCTCATCAGCAATGGCACGGCGCCCATGATTGCCCCCACCGCCAGCCGGCCGCCGACCCCGCGCAGGATGGCATCCAGGTCATGCCGCAGGTTTGAAATGTCCGTTTGCACCACGCGTGCGTAGCGGATAGCGCAGTGCCCGGCAGCCGTGGGCTCCAGCCCGCGATTGGTGCGGTTGAACAGCACCGTGCCGAAGGTGGTTTCGATTTCCTGCAAGGCCTTGCTCGCCCCGGGCTGGGTAAGCCCGACACTGCTTGCCGCACCGAGCAGCGAGCGGTGCTCGTCCAGCTCGATGAGCAGGCGCAGGTGGCGAGCGTGGAGCCTGGACATGATCGAGTTGAGTGATGGGGTCATCTGGTATGCGTCCGGGTTATACCGATATGGATTGTTCTCAATACCATGGTCAGGCGCGCATTCCTATACTGGCGCTGCACGGTGTCGCATCCAGTGCGGCTGAACCGCCTATAAAAATAACCCCAGGAGGCTGCTGAGGCCCTATGTCCCTGATCAACTACATCACTCAGATCCAGTTCGATGTCGGCGCCATTGTGCATCTGCCTGCCGAGTGCGAGCGCATTGGTATAACCAGGCCTTTGATCGTGACCGACCGTGGCGTGCGTGCCGCCGGTATCGTCGATGTGGCCTTGAGCACGTTCAGCGGCAGCAGCGCGCAATGGCCGATCTATGACGGCACGCCGCCCAACCCGAACGAGAACGCCGTGCGTGAAGCGGTGGCCATGTTCCAGGAGTGTGGCTGTGACGGGATCATCGCCATTGGTGGGGGCTCGGCGATCGACCTGGCCAAAGGTGTGGCCGTGTGTGCCAGGCACGACGGCCCATTGAAAAGCTTTGCGGTGATCGAGGGCGGCCTGGCCCGCATCACACCGGCAACCGCACCGGTGATCGCCGTACCGACCACGGCGGGCACCGGCAGCGAGGTGGGGCGGGGTGCCATCCTGATTCTCGACGACGGGCGCAAGGTGGGTGTCATCTCGCCCCATGTGGTGCCCAAGGCCGCCATCTGCGACCCGGCGCTGACCCTTGGCCTGCCGGCGCAACTCACCGCCGCCACCGGCATGGATGCCATTGCCCATTGCCTGGAAACCTTCATGGCACCTGCATTCAACCCGCCCGCCGATGGCATTGCCCTGGATGGCCTGTGGCGTGCCTGGCGCTTCATCGAAACCGCCACCCGCGAGCCCGGCAACCTGGATGGCCGCATCAACATGATGAGTGCTTCGCTGCAAGGCGCCCTGGCATTCCAGAAGGGCCTGGGCTGCGTGCACAGCCTCAGCCACGCGCTGGGCGGTATCAACCCACGGCTGCACCACGGCACCCTCAACGCGATCTTCCTGCCCGCCGTCATCACCTTCAACCGCAAGGCCGAGACGGTGTTGAACGAGCACAAGATGCAGCGCATTGCCCTGGCGATGGGGCTGGCTGACGAAGGCCGGATCGAAGACGCCATCCGCCAGATGACTCGCGCGCTGGGCCTGCCGACCGGCCTGCGCGAGCTGGGCGTCAGCGAAGAGCTGTTCCCGCGCATCATCCAGGGCGCGCTGGCCGATCACAGCCACCGCACCAACCCACGTGAGGCATCTGCCGAAGACTACCAGTGGCTGCTTGAGGCATCCCTGTAATTCGCTGATCCGCTGTTCAACCAATAACAACAAAAGTGAACGCCCATGACTACCAAATATGCGCAAGCCGAGCTTGGCCGCGAGCCTGAAGCGACCGCGAGCTCGAACCCGCTCAGGAAGTACCAGGTCATCACCGTCAGCCTGCTGCTGGTGATCGGCATCATCAACTACGTCGACCGCAGCGCGCTGTCGATCGCCAACACTTCGATCCAGCGAGACATGGCGATCACGCCGTCGCAGATGGGCATTCTGTTGTCGGCGTTTTCCCTGGCCTATGCCTTTTCCCAGTTGCCGCTGGGCATGATCATCGACCGGCTGGGCAGCAAGATCTCGCTGGGGGCGGCGCTTCTGGGCTGGTCGGTGGCGCAGACAGCCACCGGCCTGATCAACAGTTTTTCCGCGTTCATCGGGCTGAGGGTGGTGCTGGGGATTGGCGAGGCACCGATGTTCCCGTCGGCGGCCAAAGCGCTGGCGGAGTGGTTCGCGGCCGAGAAACGCGGCACGCCGACCGGCATCGTGCTGTCATCGACCTGCATCGGGCCGTGCATTGCGCCGCCGCTGCTGACGCTGCTGATGGTCACCTGGGGCTGGCGAGGCATGTTCATCGTCACCGGGGTGTTCGGCATTCTGGTCGCCGCGTGCTGGTTTGCCTTCTATAAAAGCAAGGAACGTTACCTGGCCGAGTTGCCTGCCGAGGAGCGTGAGCGCCTGCTGGCGGCCCAGGCGCAAAAACAGGCGGTGGCAACGGCCAGGCCGAGCATGAAGGCACAACTGGCGGCATGGGCCGAGCTGTTCCGGCACAAGAGCACCTGGGGCGCTGTACTGGGCTTCATGGGGGTGATCTACATGCTGTGGCTGCACCTGACCTGGTTGCCGGGCTACTTCGAACGTGAGCACGGGTTGAGCTTGTACAAGACGGCCTGGGTGGTGTCCCTGGCCTACGTTTTTGGCGCCCTTGGCACCATTGTCGCGGGCCGTGTGTGCGACCGCCTGGTGAGGAACGGCGCCAGCGTGCTGGGTAGTCGCAAGCGGGTAGTGGTGAGTGCACTGTTCGCGGCGGCGGCTTTCACCGTGCCGCTATCGTTCGGCAGCGGCTTCATGCTCAGCGTGGCCCTGCTGTGCTGCGCGTTGTTCAGCGTGAACATGGCCAGTTCCACCGCCTGGATGATTGCCAACACCGTCGTGGATAGCCGGCGTGTAGCCTCGTTTGGCTCCATCCAGAACTTCGGCGGTTACCTTGCGGGTTCGGTGGCACCGATCGTGACGGGGTTCAGCATTCAGCAGACCGGGTCGTTTGCTTCGGCGTTCCTGATCAGTGCGGCGGTCGCGGCGGTGGCGGCGATGGCCTATGTGTTGCTGCTGAAGCAGCCAGTGTCTGCTGACAGGTAACTCCCATAGAAGATCGACCAGACCTTTGGGCTGCGCTTTCGCACAGGGAACAAGGCTCGCGTGACCGCATGTGCTTTTCAATTTTGAGCAAGACAGTTGCTCCCCAAAGGTGCCCGCTAAATCAACGATGAGGCCGACTCGGCGAATGGCCCTGTTCGAACGCCGCCAGCATCCTTTGCCGCGTCAGCGGGTCGGCAGGAATCAGGTGCTCGATGCGCAGCGATTCCACGGTGATGTCCAGTGGCATGCCGAAGGTGGTGAAGGTGGACAGAAACCTCAGCTCGCCGTCCGGGGTGTTCACACGGGTCAGCAACACCGGCGTGGCACTCGTCGCCTGGGTGGGGTTGCGTGGGGCTGGCAGGTCGCGCAGGCGCCTTGCCAGCGCCGGGTTGCCGGCGGCTTCCCTGGACGCACGTTGCCAGGCAACGGCGCGGATCTCCGCTGCATTGGCCAAATGGTCACCCAGGCCGCCGGGTTGAAGCAGTGTTTCCAACAGGTTGAGGCCTGACGCCGCCTGTGCGGCAATGCCCGCCATCGCCAACAGCAAGCCGGTGCTGGCATTTGCGGCGATGACGTTCCAGTTGCTGTCGATGACGATTGCAGGCGCCGGGTTGTTTGCCTGCAGGATGTGCTCGATGGCGGCATGCACCAAGGCCAGTTCGGGGGCATCGAGCGGCGAGGCTGCGTAGCGGGGGGCGTACCCGGCCGCGACGAACACTTCGTTGCAGTGCTCCAGTGGGGCGCCAAGGGCCGAAAGCAGGGCATGCAGTGTGCCGGGGCTGGCGTTGGCGCGCCCTGTCTCCACGCAGCTCAGATGACGCTGTGATAGCCCGGCCAGCAGCGAAAGTTCAAGCTGGCTGAGCCCGGCCTGCTGGCGCAGGTGGCGCAGTTGCTGGCCCGCCGATGTGCTCGGTGCGGGGCTTTTGCGATGGAATGGATGATGACTCATGCGTTGACCCTGACCGTCCTTGAGTACAGCGTCCATGACCTCACAGGTCATTGAGCGCAGCCAACCCTACCACTACCGTGCCGAAAAACCATACTCAGGAGAGGACGATGGGCATGCGTATCTGTGCGCTGGCGTTGCTGGGGCGGCTGATTCACTTTGTGGTCAGGGGCGTTGCCGGGGAGCGCCAGCCATGAGCAACGCCTTGGCTGTATACGCGCTGTGTGTGGTCGTGCTGTTCTTCAAGATGTTCATGGTCTCCTGTTACCAGGGTTTTTACCGCTTGCGCTTCGTGGCTTTCACCAATCCGGAGGATGCCGCTGTCTTCAAGCGACCTGCGCAGGTAGCGGAGCGGCCGGAGGTAGCTCGCGGCGCCAGGGTATGGGCCAACGATCTGGAAAATATCCCGGTATTCTTCGCCCTCTGCGGGCTGGCCATTGCCCTAGGTACAGCGGAGGGGCCCAACGCCGGGCTGAGCATCGTGTTCACCCTTGCCAGGGTCCTGCACACATGGGCCTATCTGGCAGAGGTGCAGCCCTGGCGTACCGTGTTTTATGGCATCGGGGTCGTTTGCCTGTTGGGTTTTTGCGTAATCATCACGGTGAGAGTAATGAATTCGTTTGTCTTCTGATACTGCTCGGCCTTAGATATGTTGCGGTTGCTTTTTCATGAGCCAACTTGATGCTTTCCTGTAACGGTACTAATACTAAGAAACTGCCGGGAGGGGGATGATCATGCAGACGCGCTTTGTTGTGGTTCCCGCTGTGCCGCTCAAGAAAGAGATTTACCCTCGCAGTCTTGGCTTTTCCGCGACGTTAGGGGAGGGGTATGACCTTTATGACACACAAGAGAAGCTGCGCCTGACCCTCAACTACCCGACACGCGCCGAGGCGGAATTCGTATGTGCGTCCCGCAACAGTTGCCTTGATGCTGGCGTGGCGGATATAGCCGGGAATGGTTGATGCTGATGATGTCCCGCGGGCCTTGAATGCGACGCGGTCCGGCTAGGAACAACTGACCGGCGTAGCCGGTGTCATGCACCACGATGCCTGCTTCGCGGGCGCGCGTCCGGCCGAGGATTGGCGCCATTCCTGTTAAGGCCATAGCCTCGCTCAAAGATCCTGAAGCCTGCACGGTCGGTGTGGGAGCGGCTTTAGCCGCGAACACCGGC